>JBBQDF010000341.1:0-3920 GCA_038319475.1 Thermoanaerobaculia bacterium | reverse complement strand
CGGCCAGTGCCGCATGTGCTTGGTCGAGGTGGAAGGGATTCCCAAGATTCAGGCCGCGTGCACCACGCCGTTGAAGGACGGCCTCGCGATCAAGACGACCACCGAGAAGGTCGTGCAGTCGCGCGCGGCGAACATGGAGTTTCTGCTGATCAATCACCCTCTCGACTGCCCGATCTGCGACCAGGCGGGCGAGTGCAAGCTCCAGGACAATTCGTTCGGCTACGGGGACCAGAAGTCCGACTACGACGAGCGCAAGCGCCAGTACCCGGGCTTCGACCGCACCCTGATCGGGCCGCACGTCATAGCGGACATGACCCGTTGCATCCAGTGCACGCGGTGCATCCGCTTCTGCGAGGAGATCGCCGGCACGGGCGAGCTGACGTTTCTGGACCGGGGCGGCCGCACGCTCGTCTGGACCCATGACGGCAAGCCGCTCGCCAACGACTGGTCGGCCTGCGCGGCGGACGTCTGTCCCGTCGGCGCGCTCACGGCCCGCGAGTTCCGGTTTCGCAGCCGCGTCTGGTACCTCGAAAAGACCCCGTCGGTTTGTCCGGGCTGCAACATCGGCTGCAACATCTCGGTCGAGACGCAGAGCTCGATCGTTTATCGCTTCCTCCCCCGCTTAAACCCGGCGGTCAACGACTACTGGCTGTGCGACTACGGGCGGTTCTCGTCCGAGAAACTCAACCAGCGAGATATCGAGAAGGCGACCGTCCGGGAGGGCGTCGAGCCGAAGGACGCGATCGTACCCGCCGCCATCCAGCACGTCGCCGCCGAGATGAAGAAGACGATCGACGGCGTCGGCCCGGGCGGCCTCTTCTTCCTCGGCTCCGCGCACCTCTCCAACGAAGAGAACTTTCTCCTCCGAAAGCTCGCGGATCACCTCTCGTGCGGCAACCGCGACGCCACGGTCGATCTGTCGCGTGTCCGCCGCATGAAGTCGAAGTCCGAGTGGATCGAGGGGAACCACTACGGGGCGAACTTTGCCGGCGCGAAGGACATGGGGATGTCGCCGGCGGACGGTGGATACGGGCTCGAAGACATTCTGTCCGGGAAGGCCTCCCCGGAGGTGATCTTCATCGCGGACGCGGCGTTTGGCGAGGTCGTCAACGATCCCGGGAAGGTCGCGGCGCTGCGGCGCGCGCGCGTGCTCGCGGTCGCCGGGCGCACCGCCAACGCGCTCACGCGAGCGGCCGACGTGGTCCTGCCCGCCGCTTCGCTCGCCGAGCGCGAAGGCACTTTCACAAATGTGCAGGGCCGCGTGCAGAAGTTCTCGCGCGCGTTCCTGCCGAAGCCGCCGATCCGCGCCGCGTGGGAGCTGATCCTGCTCCTCTGCGAGGCGCTCGGATACGGCGACCGCGACTGGAAGCCGGACGACCTGCTGAGGATGATCGAGGCCGAGGTCCCGGATTACCGCGGCGTGCAGTCGGAAGAGCTGGCGGGCGGCGGTTTCATGAAGAAAGGTCTCTTCGTCTCGACGGGGGCGCTCTGAGCTCGACCGCGATCGACTGGCTCTTAGTGGCCGCGCGGATCTTCATCCCGCTCGTCGCGATCCTGACCTTCGTCCCCTTTCTCCTCTGGGTCGAACGCCGCGGCGCGGGTCTGATCCAGGACCGGCCGGGCCCCAACCGCGTCGGCCCGTTCGGGCTTCTCCAGTCGCTCGCGGACGTCATCAAGTTCTTTTTCAAAGAGGACCTGATCCCCGCCAGCGTCGACCGGGGGCTGTACCTGCTCGCGCCGGCGCTGGCCGTTTTCGCTGCTCTCACGACATTTGCCGTAGTGCCGTACGGAGCGACACTGCCGCTCGCGGGGAGGTCCGTCCCCCTGATCGGCGCGGACGTCTCGATCGGGCTCCTTTACGTGTTCGCGATCACGTCGCTCTCGGTCTACGGGATCGTGCTGGCCGGCTGGGCTTCGAACAACAAGTTCTCGCTCATGGGCGGCATCCGATCTAGCGCACAGATCATCTCGTACGAGCTTGCGATGACGACCGCGGGAGCGGGCGTGATCCTGTCGGCGGGCTCCTTCCGCCTGACGGACGTCATCGCGTCGCAAAGCGGCACCTGGCTCGGGTTCATTCCCCGGTGGAACGTCATCCCGCAGTTCCTCGGCTTCATCGTGTTCTACGTCGCCGCGTTCGCCGAGACGAACCGCACGCCCTTCGACCTTCCGGAAGCGGACGCCGAGCTCGTCGCCGGGTACCACACCGAGTACTCGTCCATGAAGTTCGCCATGTTTTTCATGGCCGAGTACATCAACATGGTCGTCGCGTCGGCGATCACGGTGACGCTCTTCTTCGGCGGCTGGACGTTTCCCGGCTTCGCCCCCCACGGAGTTTTCGGCGCGCTGATCTCTGTCGTCATCTTCACGATCAAGACGCTCTTTTTCGTGTGGGTGTTCGTCTGGGTGCGCTGGACGCTCCCCCGCTTCCGCTACGACCAGCTCATGAACCTGGGCTGGAAGGTCCTCCTGCCGCTCGCGCTCGTAAACCTCTTCTGGACCGCCGGCTTGATCGCGGCGCAGAGGCTTTGATGGCCGCGTTCCCCGTCGACCGCATCGTCTTCGACCTGGCGGCCGCCCTCGCCGTCCTCTTCGCGGGTGTCATGGTCGTCCATCACCACCCCGTCAAGAGCGTGCTTTCCTTGGTCGTCGGGTTCTTCGCCCTCGCGATCTGCTACGTGATGCTCTGGGCGCCCTTCATCGCGGCGATCCAGGTGATCGTGTATGGCGGCGCCATCCTCGTCCTCTTTCTCTTCGTCCTGATGCTCTTGAACGTCGGAAGCGAGACGCGGTCTCCCGGCGGGCGCCGCCCCGTCCAGGCGTTCCTGTCCGGAGCCGCGCTTCTGCTTTTCGCCGGGCTTCTGCTGGGCCTTCTCCGGCATGGCGGGGCTGCGGTCGTCAACGGGAGCCGCGGACCCGCAGCCGCCGAAATTGCTCCGCTCGCGCGGCTTCTCTATTCCGACTACCTTTTGCCGTTCGAGGCCCTTTCGGTGCTCCTGCTCGCCGCCCTCGTCGGCGCCTTCGTCCTCGCTCGAAGGGAGGCGGGGCCATGATCGGCGGGATCCCGTTGAACGACGTCCTGCTCGCGTCCGCGGCCCTCTTCACGATCGGCGTCGCGGGCGCGCTCCTGCGCCGCAGCGCCATCACGATCTTTCTCTCGATCGAAGTGATGATGAACGCCGCGAACCTCGCCCTGGTCGGCTACGGAGCTGCACTCGGGACGCGCGAAGGTCAGATCGTCGTTTTCTTCGTGATCGCGATAGCCGCGGCCGAGGCATCCGTCGGGCTCGCGATCTTCGTCTCGCTCTTCCGGCACACGGAAACGATCGACGTCAACGACATCCACCTGCTGAAATGGTGACGGCTTGGCCTCGATGATCCCGCTGTGGGTGATCCCTGCCCTGCCGCTTGCCGGGTGTCTCCTGTGCCTGCTGCTCGGCCGCCGCCTCGGCAAGGGATTCGTGTCCGCCGCCGGCGCGGGCTCGGTCGCGCTCGCGACCATCGCCGCATACGCGCGGCTGATCCCGTTCGTGGGCGGCGACCATACCTCGATCGTCGAACGGATCTCCGACTGGATCACCGCCGGGCCGTTTTCGGTCGATCTCTCGTTGCGGCTCGATCCTCTCTCGGCGCTGATGGTCTCGTTCGTGACGTTCGTCGGCTTCCTGATCCATCTCTACTCGATCGGCTATATGTCGCACGACGAGACGGACGCCGGGTACGCCCGCTACTTCGCATACCTGAACCTGTTCATGTTCTCGATGCTGGTACTCGTGCTCGGGAACAACTTTGTGCTGATGTTCGTGGGCTGGGAGGGCGTGGGGCTCTGCTCCTATCTCCTCGTCGGTTACTACTACGACCGCGAGTACGCCGCGAACGCCGGACGCAAGGCTTTCGTGGTCAACCGCATCGGGGACTTC
>JBBQDF010000340.1:0-3924 GCA_038319475.1 Thermoanaerobaculia bacterium | reverse complement strand
CTCCCCCGCCGCCGGGCGATTCCGGCGCTCCGCCGCCCCCGTCCTCCGAGGCGTGGTCGACGCAGGCGATGCGGGAGCTCTCGCTTCCGGCCCTGCCGGAGCTCGTGCCCGCCGGGACGCCGCCCGTCCACGCGCCCGCCTTCACGGCTGCGGAGCCCGGCGCGCCGGGAGACACCGCGCAACCGCCGCCGGAGCCCGAGCCCCTCTTCGCGCCCTCGGACCTGGCGCGGGACCTCGAGATGGAGCCTGCCGTCGCGATCGAAGGACCTTCGAGCGTGCCCCTCGAAACGTCTTCGACGCCCGAAGAACACTCAGCCGCGATCAGCACCGCTCCGGAGGCGGCTGCGGCGGCCGAAGAGACACGCGCCCGGATCGGCGCGCTCGAAATGAAGATCGAGGAAGCGCTCGAGGCGCTGGCTCGCGAACGCGCAGAGCGCCTGCGCGTCGACGAGGAATCCGCGGCTCTCAAGGCGCGCGTCGAGGCCGTGGAACACGACGCACGCGAATCCGAAAAGGCGGCGGGTTACGAGCGCGAGTCCTTCGCCGAGCGGATCCAGGCTCTCGCCGCGTCGCTCGAGGGCCGGGACGACGTCGAAACGCACCTGCGGGAGGCGCACGACCGGCTCTCCGCGAGTGAAAAGCGGCAGCGAACCTACGAGGACGACGTCTCCATTTCGCTACGAAGCTTCGGCGAGCGCGGCGAAAAGTTTTCTGTCCAGATGGCGGCGATCGCGGAACGCCACGACCGCCTGCAGGAGCACGTCGCCGAAACGCAGCAGCAGGTCGAGGTGCTCGACGCGGCGCTCCGCGAGAAGACGTCCCAGAGCCGCCGCGAGGCCGACGACATCCGCACGGAGCTCCGGAACCTGCGGACGGAAATCGAAGAGCGGATCGGGCACGGCCACCGCGAAGCGGAGGACATCCGCAGCCAGCTCGCGCCGATCCTCGAAGCACACGGACAGCGCGGCGCCGCCGACGAACGCCTGTCGCAGGAATTCGATCGCCTGAGGGAGTCTCTCGCCGAATCTCTCGGCGATCTCTCCGAGCGGCTCCGGCGCGCCGTCCGCGGAGCCTAAAAATCAGCGCCTCGCCATCAAGCGATAACGTCACTGAACCGCAACCGGACCCAACGCCCAACCGCCGCGTACCAGATTCCCTAGCGGCGCCCCGCGCGCAGCGCGGGAAGGTCGCCGCGTCGTTTTCGGGCGCGCGCACCCCACGCGCGCCCGAAAATGCTAAAAATCCGCGCCACGTGACCAGGCGGCAAAGGTGACCCCAGGGCGCACATGCCCGAATGCGGCTCGAAGGATTCCCTAAAAATCAGAGCCGCGACAGAAACTTCTCGTCCTCCCGCCAGTCAGCCCGGACGCGAACCGTCAACTCCAGAAAGTACCTCCGGCCGCTCTGTGCCTCGAGCTCCTGCCGGGCCGCCGTTCCGATGTCGCGGACCATCGTTCCGCCCCGCCCCACGATGATGCCCTTCTGTCCTTCTCTTTCGACGACGATCGAGGCGGAAACCACGGTCAGATTCTTCGCCGGGTTTTCGCGCACCGACTCGACCAGGACCGCGGAAGCAAACGGAAGCTCTTCGCGCGTGCGCTCGAGAAGCTTCTCCCGGACGACTTCGCCGATCCACTCCGATTCGGGCGTCGCGGTCAGGAAATCGTCCTCGTAGGCGGCTTCCCGGGCGGGGAGCGCCGCCGCCAGGAGGCCCGCGAGCCGCTCGACCCCGTCGCCGCTCTTCGCCGAGATCGGAATGACCTCGCGAAATGCGAAGCGCGCCGAGAAGTCCGAGAGCAGCGGGAGAAGCGCCGGCTTCGAAAGAAGATCGATCTTGTTCAACGCGAGAATGGCCGGCTTGTCCGAGCGAGCGAGAAGGCGGAGTAGAAACTCCTCGCCCTTGCCGCGGCGGTCCGCCGCATCCACGACCAGCAGAACGAGATCGGACGTCGAGAGCGCGTCCGTCGCGTCGCGGACCATGGCGGAGTTCATGCGGTGCTCCGGCCGGTGAATTCCGGGCGTATCGACCAGCGCGATTTCCGCGCCCGGGCGCCGGGCCACGCCCAGAATCCGCTTTCGGGTCGTTTGAGGCTTGTCGGAGACGATAGCCACCTTCTCGCCGACCAGCCGGTTCACCAGGGTGGATTTGCCGGCGTTGGGACGTCCGACGACGGCGACCTCGCCGGAGCGGAAGGGGGCCTCTTCTCTCACGAAGCGGCTCCTGATCGAGGTCTCACGACCGCCGGCTCGCCGGCGTCCACGGCAGGCTCGATGCGGACGCGGTGCACCCGGCGGCGGTCGGCCTCCTCGACGGTGAAGAGGAGATCCGACTCGCGATGGGTTTCGCCCGGCCGCGGGATGTGTCCGAGCCGCGCCGCCAGAAAGCCGCCAAGGGACGAAAATTCCTCCTCCTGCGGTCCCCTTCCGAAAAGATCGCGCACAGTCTCGATGTTTTCCTTGCCGGAGACCGAGTACGCGTTCTCTCCCGCGGGCGTGACTGCCTCCCGCTCGTCCTCGTGCTCGTCCCAGATCTCTCCGACGATCTCCTCGAGGAGGTCCTCCACCGTGACGAGCCCGGAGACGCCGCCGTACTCGTCGACGACGATCGCCATCCAGAGGTGCCGCCGCTGGAACTCCCTCAGAAGCTCCGAGACCTTCTTGGATTCGGGGACGAAATATGCCTCCCGAAGGACCTCCGCGATCCGGCGGAGTTGCCCCTGCCGCATGTTCTCGAAGACGTCCTTCACGTGCACGGTCCCGACGACCTTGTCGCTCGACCCGCGCACGACCGGGATCCGGGAGTACTTCGTCGAGGTGAAGAGGTCCGCCAGCGCCTCCGGAGACTCGGTCTCCTCGATCGAGACCATATCGGTCCGCGGAGTCATGACTTCGCGCACGCGCGTCTCTCCGAAGTCGACGATCGACAGCAGGAGCTTTTCCTCCTCCTTCTCGAGGATCCCCTCTTCGCGGCCGACGTCGATGTAGGCCTGCACTTCCTCCTCGGTCGCGGGCGCGACCTCGGAGCGTTCGCGTTTCCCGAAGATCTTTCGAACGGTGATCGCGACCGGCAGGAGGAGCCACGACGCCGCCGTGATCAGCGGGAGCAGCCGCGCGACGATCTTTTCCGGGTCTGTCTTCGCGCCCCAGCTCAGAAGCAGGATCTCCGTCGCGATCCACCCGAGAAAGAACACGCCGCCGCCCCAGGCCCAGGGCGGCTGCAGACCAAAGCCGGCGAACGCATGAACCACCGTGAGAAGCCCGGTGAGGAGGAGGATCTGCACGAGCACCTTCGTTGTCGTGCGCGTGATCTCGATCTCACCGGGCCCGGAGAGAATCCTCGCGCGGTCCGGGTGTTCCTCGAAGAGCCCGCGGAGACGGATCGGCGAGAGCCGGTCGAGCGCGAGCGCAAAGGTCTCGAAGAGGAGAAAAGCGAGATAACAGAATCCGGCGGTGATCAGCAGAATCATGCCGGCTCCGCGATCTTGAGGCGCAGGCGCACCCGGCTCTCGAGAGCTTCCATTTCGCCATCGTCGGTCTCGTGGTCGTACCCCAGCAGATGCAGGAATCCGTGGACGAGGAGACGGTCGATTTCCCGGGACCGCGGCTCGCCCCGCCGCCGCGCCTGGCGCGCCGCGTACGGCACGGACACGACGATGTCGCCGAGAAAGGGGCCGCGGGCGGCCGGGAACGCGAGAACGTCGGTCGAGCGGTCCTTCCCCCGATAGTCCCGGTTCAGCCGGCGCATGCGCGCGTCGCCGCAGAAGAGCACCGACACCTCCTCGGCGCGGGCGGCGGTGAGTCGGGCGAGACGCGCGAGCAGCGAGCAGACCCGCGCGGGCCGCGGGGCCCCCGATGCGCTCGACTGCACGTCGCACCTCACCGGGATTGGCTGGCCCGCGTTCTGCCCGTCGTGCGCGGGGGCGC
>JBBQDF010000339.1:0-3928 GCA_038319475.1 Thermoanaerobaculia bacterium | reverse complement strand
CCCGAGCGAGCCCCAGATGGCTCATCGCGTCGGGACGGTTCGGGGTGATCTCGACGTCGAACACGGGCCCGCAAGCGGTTTCTTCGACGGACTCGACGGGCAGGCCGGCCTGATCGAGCAGAGCGCGGGCCCGCTCGGCCGGCGTCGGCGAGGCGAGAAACTCGTCGATCCACTGGAGCGCGAACTTCACGCCGGCTCCCCCAGCAGCCGTCCCGCGTACTGTCCCAGAAAACGCTCGTCGCCCTCGAAGAGCAGCCGAAGGTCGGGAAACCCGTACAGCAGCAGCGCTATGCGATCGATCCCTCCCCCGAACGCGAACCCGGTGTAGGTCTCCGGGTCGATCCCGGCGCGGACGAGCACGTTAGGGTGCACACAGCCCGCGCCCATGATCTCGATCCAGCCGGACTCCTTGCATTTACGGCAGCCGCCGCCACGGCAGAAGATGCAGCTCATGTGGATGTCCGCGCCCGGCTCGACGAATGGAAAGAACGTCGGGATGAATCGGGCCTTCGTTCCAGGCCCGAACAGCTCCGACAGGAACGTCTCGACCGTGCCCTTCAAATCCGCCAGCGAGATCCCGCGGTCGATGACCAGCGCCTCGACCTGGTGGAACACCGGCGAGTGGGTCGCGTCCACCTCGTCCTTGCGGTAGACCCGCCCCGGCATGATCATTCGGAGCGGCGCGCCGCGCTGCCGCATCTCCCGGACCTGCACGGGCGAAGTGTGTGTGCGCAGAAGGAGCGGGGAACGCGGACCCCTCTTCGGAAAGCCGGTCTCCCCCTCCGCCTCACGCCTGCCGCTTCCCGCCTCCCCGCTCATCTGAAGGAAGAACGTGTCCTGCGTATCGCGCGCGGGATGTTCGGGAGGAAAGTTCAACGCCTCGAAGTTATGGAAGTCGTTCTCGATCTCGGGACCGTCCGCGATCGAATATCCCATCCGGAGAAAGATCTCTTCAACCCGCCGGCGGACGATCGTCAGCGGGTGCAGGGCGCCCGCGCGCGAGCGCCGTCCGGGCAGCGTCACGTCGACCACGCCCGCGCGCACCCGCGCCTCGGTTTCGCGGCGGGCCACCTGGTCGGACAGGCGGGCGATTGCCTCCTCGATCTCGCGCTTGACGGCGTTCGCGCGCGCGCCAAACCCGGCCCGCTCCGCGGGGGCCAGGTCTTTCACCCCCGAGAACAGGGCGGGGACCAGCCCCTTCTCGCGGCCGAGAAAGCGCCCCTTCAGCCGCTCGAACTCTCCCCGGGAGGAAACCTCGCTGACGCTCGCTTCCCGAAATGCGCGCAGAACGCCGTCGATCGGATCGTCGTGCGCTGCGGGCACTGCGGGGACTGCGGGGGAAGCCGCGCCCGCCTCGGCGGGTTTCGCCCCCTTCTCGTCTCTCATGGATTCTTCCTCGCGCGAAGCGGCGCTGGTCCCGGTGGCAGGGCGCCCGGGGTCAGGTTGCGGGCGACGGGCGATGGGCGCGGGGCGTTTCCATCTCTGTCTCCCGTCCGATCCCCTCCCGCCTCTCTGCTCTCCTCCACCGCCCCGCGGCAGAACCGCAGCCGCATCACGCCGTCGCCAGCGCCGCCTTGGCAACCCCCACGAGCTGCGTGAAGGCGCCGGGGTCGGTCACGGCGAGATCCGCCAGCATCTTGCGGTTGATGTCGTTGCCCGCCTTCTTCAAGCCGTCCATCAGCCGGCTGTACGAGATCGCGTTCTCGCGCGCCGCGGCGTTGATGCGCACGATCCAGAGCCCCCGGAAATCGCGTTTCTTCGCCTTCCGGTCGCGATACGCATACAAGAGCGACTTCTCGACCTGAAGCTTCGCCATCCGGTAGGACTTCGACTTCGTTCCGTAGTAGCCCTTGGCGAGCGCCAGGGTCTTGGCCCGGCGGTTCTTTCGCTTGTTCCCACGTTTGACGCGCGGCATGGTGATTACTCCTCGGTTCCGGGAAACGGGAAACGGGAAACGGGAAACGACAAGATTGTCGCTTCGGCGCTTCGCGTAATCGGTCCCGGGCTTCGTTTACCGTTTTACGTTTTTCGTTTCCCGCCGTCAGGCGTTCGGTAGCATCTCGGAGACCCGCTTGTGGTCCGACTTGGAAACGAGGGTCGCCTGCGCGAGCCCGCGTTTGCGACCGGCCGCCTTCTTCGTGAGGATGTGACTCTTCATCGCCTTGGATCGCTTGAACGCGCCGGACGCGGTCTTTCGAAACCGCTTGGCCGCCCCGCGATGCGTTTTTAACTTCGGCATGTTTGTTTCCGTTTCTCGGGAAACGGGAAACGGGAAACGGGAAACGACCCGAGGGTCCCCGTTTTGACCGCGTCTGTTCCCATCTGAATTACCTCGTTTTCCGTTTTACGTTTTCCGTTTCCCGGCCTGTCCCGTCGTCACGCCTTCGCAATCTCCGTGGCGGGCTTCTCCGCCTTCTCGTGCGCCTTGACAGGCGCCAGGATCTGATAAAGACGATTTCCAAGCATCTCCGAACGCGACTCGGCGGCCGCCCGGCCCTCGAGGTCGACTAAGAGCCGGTCGAGCACCTTCTGGCCGTTTTCCCGGCGCGCCATCTCGCGGCCGCGAAACTGCACCGTCGCCTTGACCTTGTCCCCGTGGGCCAGGAACTTCAGGATGTTCTTGATCTTGAAGTCGTAGTCGTGGTCGTCGATGTTGGGTCGGAATTTCACTTCTTTGACCTGCGTCGTCTTCTGTTTCTTCTTCGAATCCTGCTGTTTCTTCTTCTGCTGGTAGATGAATTTTCCGAAATTCATGATCCGGCAGACGGGAGGGACGGCGGTCGGCGCGATTTCGACCAGGTCGAGCGTCGCCTCCCGCGCCTTCTGGAGCGCGTCGGCCATCGTGACCACTCCCAGCGCTTCTCCCGATTCCCCGATCAGGCGGACTTCCTTCCACCGGATCTGTTCGTTGACTCGGATGCTTTTCTTATCGATCTTTCACCTCCGCGAAAGCGCCCAGCTCTTTTTTCTTCTCCGCGATCGCCGTAACGGCGGCCGCGCCGAATTCATCCAGCGTCATCGTCCCGGCGTCGCCGCCGTGGCGCAGGCGCACGGAAACCGTGCCCGCCGACGCCTCTTTATCCCCGATCACCAGCATGCAGGGGACCTTCTGCATCTCGGCTTTGCGGATCCGTGCCCCGAGCTTTTCGTTCCGGTCGTCCGTCTCGATACGCAGTCCCAGGGTCTTCAGCTTCGCCATGGCGGCCCGCCCGGCGTCCGAGAATTTGTCTGAAACCGGCAGCACTACCGCGTGCACCGGCGCGATCCAGAACGGGAAATTGCCCGCCGTATGCTCGATCAAGATGGCCAGAAACCGCTCGAGCGAGCCCAGGATCGCGCGATGCAGTACGACCGGGCGGTGCCGGCCGCCGTCCTCACCGATGTACGAGAGGTCGAAGCGCTCCGCCTGCGAGAAGTCGCACTGGATCGTGCCGAGCTGCCAGCCCCTTCCGATCGCGTCCTGTACGCGAAAGTCGATCTTCGGACCGTAGAACGCACCGTCGCCGGCCGTGACGACAAACTTCCGGCCGGAGCTCTTCAAGGCGGCGTCCAGGGCCGCTTCTCCGCGGTCCCACATCTCGTCGGACCCGATCCGCTTCTCGGGCCGGAGCCCGAGTGAGATCTCGACCTCGTCGAAGCCGAAGTCGTCGTACACGCTGTCGATGAAGTCGAGGAAGCGGAAGATCTCCTCCTCGAGCTTGTCGATCGGCGTGAAGATGTGCGCGTCGTCCTGGGAAAACGTCCGGACGCGCGTCAGGCCGGCCGTGACGCCAGAGCGCTCGTACCGGTGCAGCCGCCCGAAGTCCGCGTACCGCACCGGCAGGTCGCGATAGGACCAGTGCTTCTCGCGGAACATCAGGTAGTGGCCCGGGCAGTTCATCGGCTTGACGCCGAATTCCCGCTCGTCGGCCCACGAGAAGTACATGTT
>JBBQDF010000338.1:0-3949 GCA_038319475.1 Thermoanaerobaculia bacterium | reverse complement strand
GATTGCGGGCTGCTCGGGGTTCCAGCCCGCAATCGCCCGGTCGGCCGCCTTCGAATAGATTTCTTCGGCGGACTCGGCGCGTTCGAGCGAGCCGCGGGTTCCCTCCGTCGTCGCGCGACGCCGGATCGAACCGAGCGCGGTGCGCATCGACGTCCGCCCGAGCTGGTGCCGCGAGAGGTCATATCCCTGACCTCCCGAGATGTATCGCTCGAGCGATTCTTCGGCTTCCTTCAAACCGGACTGCGCGTCGAGCACACCCTGCCGCTGGCCGGTGCTCTGCTGGATGGCCAGTGTCACGTCGTAGAGCCCCAGAACCGCGTTGACCGTGTAGTAAAGCCAGGCGCCCAGGATCGCGAGCCCGACGGCGGAATAGATCCTCAACCGCATGCGCAGGGGCGAGCGGGGACCGGTGCCGGAGGCGGTTCTGATCATCGGGGTGATATCTTGGCCGAAAACAGGTTGTCATACGATGCCCGTTCCGGAGCCTCCAGTTTTAGCAAAGAGGATGCCTGTTGGCGCAAACTGAGGACCTCGGGAGCCCCGCCAGGCGTGAATTTCTCAAGCGGTTTTTTCACGATATGGCGACGCCGTTGTCGGCGGTCTCGCTGCATCTGGAAGGGGCCGACCGGCGGCTGCGGCGAGGGACCGACCCCACGGACTCCTTAAACGTGGCCCGGCGCGAGCTCGGCAAGGCGTTCGACCTGTTCGATCGCGGCCGCGAATTCCTCCTGGAGGAGCCCGGCCCCGCGGCCCGGATCGAGCTCGACGAGCTTGCCGCCGCGACGGTTTCACGGTACCCCGGAGTCCGGCTGGAGGGTTTGACCGGGGCTTCGGTCAACGGAAGCCGGAACGCGCTTGCCGGGGCTCTCGAGGCGCTGCTGGTCAATGCGGTCGAAGCCTCAGGAGCCGAGTCCGTCCGCGTTGAGCTCGGCCGCAACGACGGACGTCTCATTGCGCGGGTGGAAAATCCCGGGTCCTTGCCGACGGACGATCCCGACGCGCTCTTTTCGCCCAGATCCGCGAGCCCCGGGAAGCCGTGGGGGATGGGCCTGTGCCGCGCGCGGGTGGCGGCGGCGGATGCGGGCGGAACCGTGCGGCTCGAGCAGGTGGGCGATCGCGTGGTGGCGACGCTCGATCTACCGGAGGGACCCGGTTGAAAGTTCTCATCGTCGAAGACGACATGGCCACGCGAAAAGGGCTCGAGGAATCCATCAAGGATCTGGGCGGCGAGACGTTCTCCGTCGGCACCGCTCGTGAGGCGGGCAAGGCCCTCGGAGAGTTCGATCCGCGGATCCTGATCGTCGACATCCACCTGCCGGACGGCGACGGAATCGAGATCCTGAAGCTCGCCCGGGAATCCGATCCCGACCGCGAAGGCATCGTCATCACGGGGCAGGGGTCGATCGACAATGCCATCGAGGCCCTCCGGGCGGGAGCGTTCGACTATCTCTTGAAGCCGCTGCGCCCGGCGCAGCTCGAGGTCGTCTTCAACCGCCTGCAGGACCGCAGGCGCCTCGAGACGGAAGTCGAGACGTTGCGCGCCGAACTCCAGGAGACGGGTCGGCTCGGAGATCTGGTGGGACGCTCCGAAGCCATGGCCCGCATTTTCGACGTCATCCGGCGCGTTGCCCGCTCGAACGCTCCGGTGCTGATCACCGGGGCGTCCGGCAGCGGGAAGGAAGTCGCCGCGCGCACCATCCACAGGCTTTCGCGCCGGGCCGGAAAACCGTTCGTCGCGTTCAACTGCGGCGCGATCTCTCCCACGCTCATCGAAAGCGAGCTGTTCGGGCACGAGCGGGGCTCGTTCACCGGCGCGGAGAAGCGCCGTCTCGGATACTTCGAGGAAGCCATGGGCGGCACCCTCTTCCTGGACGAGATCACCGAAATGGGAGCGGAGCTCCAGGTCAAGCTGCTGCGCGTCCTCGAGGACAAGACGCTTCGCCGCGTCGGCGGCTCGCAGGAGCTGAAAGTCGACGTGCGCCTGATTTCCGCGACCAATCGGGATCCGGGAGAGGCAATCAGGCAGGGTAAGTTACGGGAGGATCTTTACTATCGATTGAACGTCTTTCCATTGTCGCTGCCGACTCTCTCAGAGCGCGCGGACGACATTGGAATTCTGGCGGAACATTTTCGCAAGCTGATCGAAGAACAGGAGCGTGCGGGCATCCTCGGCTGGGAGCCGCGCGCGCTCGAGCTTCTGCAGTTCTATTCATGGCCGGGAAACGTGCGAGAGCTGCGCAACGTGGTGCATCGGGCGTACGTCATGACGGAGGGAAAGACCATTCGGCCGGAGGTCGTGGAAGCGCTGCTGCCCGCTGCCGTGATGAAACCCGCGGCCCCCCGGAAGAAATCCGCCGCTCGAAAAGACAAGGCCGCCGCCGCCCGCCGCAAGTGACCCACGAATAGAGGCCGACTGTGACACGACATCGGCGTGACGCGGCCGTCGACTGTTATAGACTGCCCGCCCGCGATGTCCGCGGCTGACGGCCGGATTAAGGCAACGGAGAGGAAAAAACATGACGAAATTGACGCCTAACCAATCTCACTATGTCCTGGGTGCGCTGATGTCTCAGAAGGCCGTGCGGCCGTCACAGGTCGAACAGGCCCTTCGCGGCCGCGAACAGGAAATCCGAAATCTGAGAGAACGGCTCGCTTCGCTCGAAAGCCTCTCGGAGGGGTCGGGCTCGTCGGGACGCGGCCGTCGCAGGGGCCGTCCCGCGAAGGAGAGCCGGACTGCCGCGAAGCCCAGGGCGCGTCGGGCGATGTCCCCCAAAGTGCGCGCTCTGAGGCGCCTCCAGGGCAAATACATGGGCTACGTGCGCGGTTTGAAGCCTGCGGAGAAGGCTCGCGTCCGGAGCGTCCGGGAAAAGCAGGGCATGGCGGCGGCCATCGAGCTTGCGACCTCGCTGGCGGCGAAGAGCTGAGTGACCCCGTCCGCGCCCGCGGCGCGCCGCCGGCGCCGGAACCCTCCGGCGCCGCACTGTTCTGACACTGCGGGGTGGACACTCCGACCGAGATGACCAACCGGAAGACCGATCCGCCGCGCCCTCCGCCCCCGCGTCCGACCGGAGTCGCACGTCACCGACTCTCGCCGGACGAGTATGAGATCAAGATACGGTGGGAGAAGGCGCGGCGCGTTATCGAAGTGACCTCGACGGGGGTGAAATTCGAGTTCGACTCCGGGCTGAAGGTCGGCGTGATGTATCCGATCACGCTGAGCGCGCCCGGGGTCTCACTCTCCACCACTCTGGAAGTGAGCCGATGCCAGCTGGTCGTCGCGAGCGGGAGGTTCTTTCTGGTGGAGGGAAGGTTCTACCCGTACGTCGAGTAGGAGAATCGGGGTTGGCGCCCGGGCGACGCCGTATCTTTCTTACTGCGTCTTCACGAAACGGTACGCCACGTGCCAGGCGGAGACGCGAACCTCGCGATCCCGGACCCAGTCTCCCGGGGGAAGGCTGCGGACGAGGTCGTCGACGCCGAGGCGGTGAGCGCCCGGCGTTGAGACACCGGTAACTTTTCGCAGCGCCACGACGATCCAGGCGAAGCCGCCCGCCGCGACGCGACGGCTGATCCCTTCGAGAACGGACTGCGAGCCGACCCGGTCTTCGCGCCAGAGGAGAACTCCGTCCCAGAGATCCTTGACGGTGCGCATCGCCCGCCCTTCCACGACCCGGGTTTCTTTGCCGGCGCGCGCGGCGAGGGCGACGGAGAGGAGAGTGTCGGGCACGTCCACTAAGAGAAGGCGGTCTCCGGCGGCGAGCTCGAGCCGGGAGGTGAGCTCGGCAGGGCTTTTGAGCGGGAGGTTCATGGACGTCATCCTACGCGGGGCAGGGGACCCTTTTGTTTCGTTCCCCGTTCCGCAGTTGCCTCTTTGCTGACTTTGAGCCGGCGGATTGGCCGCCATAGGCCGGGCGGCCTTCCGCCGGGAGCCGCGCGGTGTGCGCGCTCC
>JBBQDF010000337.1:0-3953 GCA_038319475.1 Thermoanaerobaculia bacterium | reverse complement strand
GGCGTCAGTTCTCACTGTCAGCTGGCGGGATCAGCCGGGGCGTTGTGCGCGGGGCACCGGGCGCGAGGCGAATGGCGGACAACCTGCCGATACATCGACTCGATGAATGCGAACGATAGCCGATATCCGATAACCGACAGCTACCGTCGGTTCTTCTTCATCTTGCCCGAAGGGGCCGCCGCGGGACCGCCGGGCCTCGGCACGGCCGCGGGACCGGCGGACCTCGGAGCCTGGGTGGGGGCCGGGGGCCTCGCCGCCGGGGCGGCAACCCGGGGGACGGCCGCGGCGGGCACGACGGCGAGCTTGCGCCGCCGGAAAAAGTCGTTCCAGATGACGACGATGGGGGCGGCCACGTAGATCGAGGAGTACGTCCCGATGATGATTCCGATGATCAGGGTGAGAGAGAAGGTGTTCAGGACCTCGCCGCCCAGGAAGAAGAGGGCGACGACGACCAGCATCGTCGCGCCGGAAGTCAGGATGGTCCGCGACAGAGTCTGATTGATCGAACGGTTGATGAGACCCTCGAGCGGCTCCTTCTTCGGCGATCGCTGATTTTCGCGGATCCGGTCGTAGACGACGACGGTGTCGTTGACGGAATAACCGACGAGGGTCAGGATCGCCGCCACGACGACCAGGTTGAACTCGCGGCCGAAGAGCGACAGGAGACCGACGGTGATCAGGGTGTCGTGAATCAGGGCGACGACCGCGCCGACGCCGAAGGGGAGGGAACGGAAGCGCCACGCGATGTAGATGAGCATTCCGAGCATCGACGTGACGATGGCCCACAGCGCCGTCTTGCGCAGGTCAGACCCGACCTGCGGGCCCACGTTCTCCGCGGACAGCAGCACGAACGGTCCGGCGATCGTGTTCGCCTTGACCCATCCCTTCGCCGCCGGGGTGATTCCCGCGACGGTGTCCACGTCAGCGGGCGATCGGAAGATGGCGAGCTGCGAGCGGCGGGCGATGACCTGTTCCGCGACGTTGCCGTAGTAATCGGCGGGCGTGACGCCGGGGCGCCCCGCCACGTGGTCCGGGTCCGCCGCCACGAGCCGCGCCGCGAGATTGTCCCGCCCCTGGATGTTCAGGTCGAGACGCGCCGGGTCGGCGGAGGCGCCGAGCCCCTGGCGCAGGAGCGCCAGCACCTCGGCCGTGATGTCGCGGCCTTCCTTCTTCTGCTGCTGCACGCGGATCAAGACCTCGTTTTTTTCGGCCGCCTCGTAGCGCTGAATGCCGTTATCGCCGAAGTTCCCGGTCGCGAGGAGCTTTCGAAGCTGGTCGATGTCGGGCTTTTCCCGCAGGCGCAATGCGATCTGGGTCCCGCCGGCGAAGTCGATCCCGTATTTCAAACCGCCGTGGGAAAAGATGGAGATCAGGCCGATTCCGATGAGCGCCCAGGACGCGCCGATCGCCCACCACTTCCAGCGGAGAAAATCGATGTTGGTCTGACGAAACAGTTCCATATGGCCCTTCGCTTAGATAGAGAGCGCGTCGATGTGCTGGCGCCGGCCGTATTCGAGCTCAAACACCGTGTGGGAGACGAAGACCGCGGTGAAGACCGAGATCAGGAGTCCGATCAGGAGCGTGACGGCAAACCCCTTGACCGGTCCCGTGCCGAACTGCAGGAGGAAAATTGCGGAGATCACGACCGTGATGTGGGTGTCGATGATGGTCGCAAACGCCTTCGAGAAGCCGTTCTCGATCGCGGTCTTCGGCGCGCGCCCGGCGCGAAGCTCCTCCCGGATGCGCTCGAAGATGAGCACGTTCGAGTCGACCGCCATGCCGATCGTCAGGATGAACCCCGCGATGCCGGGAAGCGTCAGCGTGGCGTTGAACAGCGACATCGCTCCGAGAAGAAGGATCGCGTTCAAGACGAGCGCGAGGACCGCGTTCCAGCCAGACCTCCTGTAATAAAAGACGACGGCCAGAAAGACGAGGAGCATCCCGGCGATCGACGCGGTGATCCCTTTTCGAATCGAATCGAGCCCGAGAGAGGGGCCGACCGTCCGTTCCTCCAGATACGTCAACCCCGCGGGCAGGGCGCCGGCCCGCAGCACGAGCGCGAGGTCGTTGGCCTCTTCCGGCGTGAAGCTTCCGTTGATCTGGCCCTGATCGGTGATCCGCTCGTGAATGACCGGCGCCGACTGGACGCGCTTGTCGAGGACGATCGCGAGCAGCCGGTTCACGTTCGCGGAAGTGGCCGCCCCGAATTTCTCGGCCCCGGCCGCCGTCAGAAAGAACGAGATCGAATTGCCGCCCATCTGCCCCCGGCTCGGGCGCGCGTTTTTCAGGTCCCGGCCCGTGATCGCGGCGGCCTTCCGCAACAGGTACCAGCTCGCCCCTCGCTGGCCCGGCTCGGGCTTGCCCTCGACGAGCTCCATGTCGGGCGGGACCTTGCCGTCCGGTCCCACGAGCGAGGCGCGGTCCGTCGAGGGACCCTTCTCGACGATCTTGAGCTCTAAAAACGCGGTGTTCTTGATGAGGTCCTTGACGCGCTTCGGGTCGTCGATCCCGGGAAGCTGCACGAGGATCCGGTCCGTTCCCTCACGCGCGATCAGCGGCTCGGCCACGCCGAACTCGTCCACCCGGTTGCGAATCGTTTCGATCGCCTGGGTCACCGCGCTCTCCTGGGTGGAGCGGCGGGAAACGTCCTTGAGCGTGAAGGCGTATCGGCCCCCGGTCGACCCGGTCGTCCAGTCGGGAAGCCACCGCTTGACGACGTCGTCGAGCTTTTTTTCGTCCGACACGGAAGCGACCGTAAAGGACGCGTCCGAGGGGTACTCGAAGGCTCCCAGGGTGACGCTCTGCTCGCGCGCCTGGGCCTTGACAGTCTCGACCGCCTCGTCGCGCTCCGCCTTCACCGCGTCGGCAGTATTGACCTGGAGAACCAGATGGATGCCGCCGCGCAGATCGAGCCCGAGCTTGATCCCCCGTTTCAGGGCCTCGGAAATCGGGGGCCGCCCCGGTCCGACCCAGTCTTTTTTGGCGTGCGCGTAGCCCGTTGCCACGTACCCGGCGACGATGCCGGCGACCACCACAACGATTAAGAGAACGCGCCAACGCAGCCTCTTGGACAAAAAGCCTCCCTTGGAAGAACGGTGGAGTCTACAGGCAGTCGAGGGGGCGTGCCAAGTCGGGCGGCCCTCCGAAGATCTAGGTTTTCGCGACAGCCGAGGCGGCCGTGTCGGGCTCCCCGGCGGGCCCGGCGATCCCGGTCCGCAGGACTTTGATCTTGACGTTGTCGGCGATCTGAAGGACCACGAAGCCCCTCTCCTCATCGACGGCCGTAATGCGTCCGAAGATGCCGCCGCCGGTAACGACCTCGTCGCCCTTCTTTAGCTTCGAAATCATCTCCGCGGTCGCCTTCTGCTTCTTGCGCATCGGGGCGATCAGCAGGAAATAGAAGATGGCAAAGATGAAGGCCATCGCCACGAGCGGCGAGGAGAAGAGGCTCATGGGACCGGCGGGAGCCGCCGGCGCGGTCTGCTGAAAAAGCTGGATGAGCATGGGCGGACTATAAGGCACAGGAGGTTGAGGTTGAGAGTTGAGGGTTAAGAGTTGAGCGTCCGTGCGGGAGCACTGCCGCTAGCGGTTGGCGCCTGGCGCCTCCCGCATCACGGGCAAGGGCGGCTTCGACGGCGGGATCGCCTTTCCTGCGGCGATCGCCCGTTCCCAGAACGCAAGAAAGTTCTCGCCGAGGACGCCCCGAATTTCTGCCTCCGAATGCCCGCGGCGCAGGAGCTCCTCGGTGATCCCGGGCAGCTTCGATACGTCTTCCAGGCCCTCGGGGGGATCCTCAATGCCGTCGAAATCCGTGCCGAGGCCCACGGCGGAAGGGCCGGCGATCCGCATGACCCTTTCGATGTGATCGACGACGCGCGTCCAGCTGGCCCGCGCCCCTTTCGAACGGCCGAGGAGGGCCGAGATCTCCGCGTCCCGCTTTGCCGCGTCATTGG
>JBBQDF010000336.1:0-3958 GCA_038319475.1 Thermoanaerobaculia bacterium | reverse complement strand
GCGTACGAGAGCGGCTATCGGAAGATGGACGCCTACACGCCCTACCCGATGCACGAGCTGACCGAAGCGCTCGGCATCAAGCCGACGAAGCTTCCCTGGCTCGTCCTGGCGGGGGGCATCCTCGGCTGCTGTTCGGCGCTCCTCATGATGTGGTTTTCGGCCACGATCCACTATCCGTTGAACGTCGGCGGCCGTCCTCTCGCGAGCTGGCCGATGTTCATCCCCATCACATTCGAAGTGACGGTGCTCTTCGCGTCGCTCGCCGCCGTCTTCGGGATGCTCGGCATGAACGGCCTGCCGATGCCTTATCACCCGGTCTTCAACGCGCCGCGGTTCGCGCTCGCGTCGCGCGACCGCTTTTTCCTCTGCATCGAGGTCGCGGACCCGAACTTCGCTCTGGAAAAAACCAGCCGGTTCCTCGCAAACCAGGGGGCCCGCGTGGTCTCCGAGGTGGAGGAGTGATGGGGCATATCGGGGGAAGAGCGAAGGGGGCGGCGGCGCCCGCCCGCACCGTCCTGCTCGCCGCGCTGGTCCTCGCCGCCGCCGCCGCCTGCCGCCAGGAGATGTACAACCAGCCGCGGTACAAGCCCCTCGGGAAGAGCGATTTCTTCGCGGATGGACGCAACGCCCGGCCCCCCGTCGAAGGCACCGTCGCCCGCGGAATGCTCCGCGCGGACACCCGCCTCTACGCCGGGAAGGAAGGCAACACGCTCATCGGCGTCTTTCCGCTGCCGGTGACGCGGGCGCTCCTCGACCGGGGGCGCCAGCGGTACGAAATCTTCTGCGCGCCGTGCCACGACCGGACAGGGGGGGGCAACGGCATGGTCGTTCAGCGGGGATACCGGCCCCCTCCGTCGTTTCACATCGACCGCCTGCGGCAGCGGCCCGTCGGACACTTCTTCGACGTCATCACCAACGGCGTCGGCGCGATGCCGGACTACGCCTCCCAGATTCCGCCGGAAGACCGCTGGGCGATCGTCGCCTATGTCCGCGCCCTCCAGCTCTCCCAGGGGGCGCCGCTTTCGCTGGTCCCGCCGGAGAAGCGCGCCGAGCTCGACCGCCCGCCGCCGCCGGCGGGGCCGCCCCCGGAGTCGCCCGAATTTCCGACGCGCGCGACTTCGGCCCCGCAGCGTTCCGGCCCGAAGGCTCCGGGAGGCGGAGATCGGAGCGCGCCGGCCGCCGCTCCCGGCGCCCCCAAGGAGAAGGAACGCCGATGATCGACGCCGCAGTCCCGGGGGATCTCACCGCCGCCATCGGCCGCGGCCGCAGGCGCGCGCTCGCGGCGGGAGCTCTCGGACTTCTCGCGTCCGCGGCGGGATTCTTCCTCGCGCCGGCAAAGTTCTTCCCCTCGTACCTCTTCGCGTGCATGGCGTGCCTCGGCCTCGCCCTCGGTTGCCAGGCGGTGCTCATGCTCCACCACGTCACGGGGGGCGCCTGGGGCGTCCCGATCCGGCGCCCGTTCGAGGCGGCGACTCGCACGCTTCCAGCGATCGCCGCGCTCTTCGTGCCGCTCCTGTTCGGCTTGAAGACCCTCTACGAGTGGGCCCGCCCCGAGGAGGTCGCCCACGACCCCATCCTTCAGCACAAGGCGCCGTACTTGAACGTGCCTTTTTTCCTGGCCCGAACGGTCCTCTGCTTCGCCGTGTGGATCGCGTTCATGTATTTCCTGAACCGCTGGTCCCGGGAGCAGGATGAGGCACCGAAGCGGGGCTTGACGCGCCGGCTTGCTCTCCTGTCGTCGGCCGGACTCGTCGCCTACGGCCTGACGATCACCTTCTTCTCGATCGACTGGGTCATGTCCCTCGAGCCGCACTGGTATTCGACGATGTACGGCGTCCTGTTCATCGCGGGTCAGTCCCTGTCCGGACTGGCTTTCATCATCGCGTTGACCGTGATCCTCGCGCGATTCGCGCCTCTGTCCGGGTTCGTCAACCCGGGGCACTTTCACGATCTGGGCAAGTTGATGCTCGCCTTCGTGATGTTCTGGGCCTACGTCTCCTTTTCCCAGTACCTCATCATCTGGTCGGGAAACCTGCCCGAAGAGATCCCGTGGTACCTGCGACGATTAAACGGCGGGTGGGGGTGGGTCGGCATCGCGATCGTCCTGCTCCACTTCTTGCTGCCGTTCGTGCTGCTTCTCCCGGCGTCCGCCAACCGAAACCCGCGGATCTTGGTCGGCGTCGCCGGACTGGTCGTGTGCATGCGTCTGGTCGACGTCTTCTGGTACATCCGGCCCGCGACCTCGCCGCCGCGCCACCTCACGCTCCATTGGATGGACCTCGCGGCACCGGTCGGCGTGCTTGGCCTCTGGCTCTTTCTGTTCCTGGGGCAGCTCCTGCGGCGGCCGCTCCTTCCCGTCAACGATCCGGAATTCCGGGAGGCCCTCGAACATGGCGCACACTGAGCCGCACGCGGGCGGCCACGAGCCGGACGAGGTCGCCGTGAAGCCCCTGGCGGGTTTCCTGGTGAGCATGGTCGCCCTGCTGATCCTGGCCGGCGTTCTCATGTTCGGGGTTTTCCGGCTGCTCGCCCGGGACGCGAAGTCGATGGACCGCCCGCTGTCCGGGAGCGTCGCGCGGTCGCTCGCGCGTCTTCCCCCTTATCCCCGTCTCGAAAGCCGGTCGCTCGCCCCCCGCGCGAGGCTGAACGCGGAGGAGAGCGCGCGATTGAACTCCTTCGGCTGGGTCGACAAGGCTTCGGGCACCGTCCACATCCCGATCGACCTCGCGATCGACATCGTCGCCCGGCAGGGGATCTCCGAAACCCCGTCCGCGCCCGCTGCCGGCGCGGCCGCCGCCGGGTCCCCATCGCAGGAGGGGGCCCGATGAGCGCCGATCCCGGCCTTTTCCGCGGCGGCTTCTCGCGGCGCCGTCCGAGGCTCGCCGCCCTGCTTCTGGCGTCCGGCGCCTTCGCCGCCGCGGCGTCGGCGCAGACATCGCGCTCGGACCCCGCGCCGCCCTCGACCTCCATCCCCAGGGCGCTGCGAAATGTCGGCATCGACCAGAAGCTCGGCGCGCAGATCCCGCTCGACATCCTGTTTCAGGACGAGGCGGGGCGGCCCGTCCGCCTCGGGCAGTACTTCGGAGACCGGCCCGTGGTCCTCGTACTCGCGTACTACAACTGCCCGATGCTCTGCACGCAGGTCTTGAACGGCCTCGTGACCTCGATGCGCGCGCTGTCCTTCGACGCAGGCAAAGAGTTCGAGGTCGTGACCATCAGCTTCGACCCGCACGACCGCCCGTCCGACGCGGCGGCGAAGAAGGTGCCCTACATTCGGGAGTACGGCAGGGCGGGCGCGGACCGGGGCTGGCACTTTCTGACGGGCGGCCCGGGCTCGATCGACCGGCTCACGCAGGCGGTCGGCTTCCGGTACAGCTGGGACAACGACCTGGCGCAGTTCGCGCACGCCAGCGGGATCTTCGTGCTGACGCCGGACGGCAAGCTCTCGCGTTATTTCTTCGGTATCGAGTACGCGCCGCGCGACCTGCGTCTCGGGCTCATCGAGGCGTCCAACCGCAGGATCGGCAATCCCGTCGACGCGCTTCTTCTCTACTGCTACCACTACGACGCGAAAATGGGCAGATACGGCGCCGTCGTGATGAACCTCGTTCGTCTGGGGGGGATCGGCGCGGTCCTCATCCTGTCGACCTTCGTCACCCTCATGTGGCGGCGGGACCGCCGGCTCGATGCCGCGCGGAGCAAGTCCGGCTCCGGCGGCACGAAGGCGCCGAACGACCATACGCGTCCGCGAGCTCCCGAGGCGCACTGATGAACCCCGAGCTCCCGCTCTTCCCGGTGCAGGCCTCCTCCATTGCGGGGCAGGTGGACGCGCTCTACTTCTACCTCGTCGCGGTGAGCGCGTTCTTTTCGCTGCTGATCGCGCTGCTCGTCATCGTCTTCGCCATCAAATATCGCCGCCGCTCCAACGACGAATTCCCCGTCGGCAACGCGGGCTCCC
>JBBQDF010000335.1:0-3969 GCA_038319475.1 Thermoanaerobaculia bacterium | reverse complement strand
GTGATGACCGTCAACCCGGAGGCGAGCTCGATCTCGAGGTCTTCGACGATTGCGAGATTCCTGACGGTCAGGCGCCGGAGCATGGGGCAGTCTAGCCCGCGGCATTGGAGATCTCACTTCCGCGTCAATGGAAGGTGGTCGTATCGGCGCCTCCGCAAAACGGAAACCCCTCCGGCGGCACGTCGTAGTACAAATAATCACGTGTGACCTGAGTGCGCGTGTCCGTGACAGTCAGAAAGTACCGGGTGTCCGTCAGGCTCGAGTAGAAGAGCCAGAAGTTTCCGCCTAACGGGCCCGGGAGACCGGTCGCGTCGGCCATCTTGACAACGATCTCGGGAAAGGCCGGATCTCCGGTAAAACCGGGCAGACTGAAATAACCGAAGCGATCATTGACCGGAACAGGCCAGCCGATCTCGCGGGCGCCGATGCGCGGTATTTGCGCGAAGGAGGTAATCAGAAATCGGCCGTTCAACAGATTCAAGGCTGTGTTGGACGCCGTCACCTCCACCTGGCCGAGTCGCGGGAGCGCTGCCGGCGGCGTCACGTCCTGCCTGCCGTCTCCGGGGACGATGAAGATCGTGCCTCCCTCGTGGAGGGTTGGCCGTCCGCACGACGTGAGCGACGTTATGCCGATCAGGTCGCCGCGCCGCACGGAGACAGGGGGATTCAAGACGACGTTCTGAACCCTGCGTCTTGGATTGGCCGGGACCACGTCGTAGGGTCCGCGTTCTTCCAGATACTTGAGCCTCGTCCCATCGGGTCGGAAGAACTTGATCTTCACGGCCGCCGGACAGGGCGCCTCGGACCAGACAAACGTCGCGGTGTTCAATCGTCCGTCTCCGGTCGCGCCGTATTCCACGTCGATCACCGTGGAGACTTCGGGGGCGTCCACGGCGACACCGTCAGGACGAAACACTCCCACCGAAATCGCCTGCGCGGCCAGATTCGACGCAAAGGCGGTGAGGAAAAAAACGACTGAAATCCCGTATCGAGCTCTCATCGTGCCCTCCTTGCGACTTAAATTTCATTGCTCAAACGTGACCCGATCGACCTGCCGGACGAAACGCCCCGACGACTTTTTAAAAAACGTTCGCTGGCTCTCACCGCGGGCGCCGGGAGGACAGGAGAATCCGAGATCACCGGCGGTTCAGCGAAACCACGTCGTATCCGCTCCTCCGCAAAACGAACCCGCCGCGCCACCACCGCTCATGTAAACGCGCTACAGCTGCTTGTGCGTGTCCGTGACCGTGACCGTCAGGGTGAACCGGACATCCGTCAGGCTGGAGTGAAAAACCAGAAACCTCCCCCGAAAGGCGGCGGCAGGCCGGTCGCGTCGGCCATCTTGACGATGATCTCCGGAAAGGCGGGATCTCCCGTGAAACCCGGCAGGCTGAAGGAGCCGAATCGGTCATTTCCCGGGATCGGCACGCCGGCCGTGTCCGCGCCGTTGCGAGGGTTGGTTGCCTGCAGCGTGCTGGAGAACCGGCCGTTCAAGAGAAAGAGCGATGCACCGGACGCGGGCGACCCGCCGGACGCGATGATATCGACCTCGCTGAAACCCCGGGCACGGGCGCCGGGAGCGTCACGTCCTGCGAAACGTCGCCAGAAGCGACGAAGTAGCTCCCCCCTTCATGAACCGTGGGGCGCCCGCAGGAGGTCAGCGAGGTGATGCCGATCAGGTCGCCTCGGCGGACGGAAACCGCGGGGCCGAGCACCACGGTCTCAACGGTCCTGAAGGCACCCGAACCCGCGACCACATCGTACCGCCCGCGCTCCTCCAGATACCTCAACGTGCGACCGTCGGGGCGGAAGAACTTGATCTTGACTGCGGCCGGGCAGGGCGCCTGCGACCAGATGAACGTCGCCGAGTCGAGCTGTCCGTCTCCCGTGGCGCCGAACGCGAGGTCGATGACGGTCGAGATCTCCGGAGAGGCCAGCGGACTGAAGCTCGCGACGCGAATCTCTCCCACCGAAATCGTCTGAGCCGGCAGGCTCGCGCGCGGCGAAGTGAGAAGCACAAGGACGGGAAGGGCGGGAAGGGCGTATCGCCTTCTCATGCTTTCGAACCTTCTTTCGGGCCGGCTACTTCCTCGACTTGACTCCGATCGGCTTGGCCGGAACCCCGCCGACGACCGTCCCCGCCGCCACCGGCTTTGAAGCGACGCCCATGGATCCGACGATCGCATCCTGTCCGACCGGAACGCCGGACAGGACCACCGCGTGGTATGTGATCCGGGCACGGTCCCCGATCGCCGTCCTGGCGAGAGAGATGTCGCTGATGTCCTCGACGGCGTGGCTGTGCGAGTAGACGTTGGCGTAGTCCGACACCGACACATCGTCCCCGAGAACGATCTCGCCCCGGTCGTCCAGGAGCACGTTGCGATGGATCGTGACGCGGTCGCCGACAGAAAGGTTGTAACCAAACGAGAACTCGACCCCGTGGAAGATGCGGATCTTTTCGCCGCAGCGGCGGAAGACCCGCGGCGCGAGCATCGCCCGCATCCGGGCGCCCAGCCGGACGTTTCGACCGACCGGCGAGTGGTCAAACATCTGCCAGAACCAGAGGAGCGGCTTGACGGGCGCCCACCGGACGGGATCGAGTTCGCTGTAGTACTCGGCCTCCATCGTGGCGTTCCGGGGATCGAGGCTGGCTAAAAGAGCACGGCGCGCGAGGGGCGTCCCCTCGCTCGAGAGCGCTGCGGCGTCGAAGGGGCGGCCGAGGTAGATTTCGGACAGAGCGTCCCGCGCGATGTCATTGCGATCGAGCGCCGGATCGTCGAAGCGTTCCGCGAGCTCCTCGACGAAGCGGGGATACACCTCCTCCCCCGCCGGGCCGATCGGAAACTGTCGGAGGGGCATGCGCTGGCGACCGTAGCAAAGCCATTCTTTTCAGTCAAACCCGGCGCGGGACTCTCGAGCGGCTCTGTCCCGCGAGAAAGATGAGACGCCGCGGCGTCAGGCGTGCCGGCGTCGGGGGCGCTGCGGACGCTGGCTCTTCGGGGGTGCGGAGCGCTCCAGGTCGAACCGACGCCTCAGAAATTCGAGTGTCATGGCGACCCCGAATCCGGTCGCGCCCGCCTCGTATCCGGCGTGCTCTTTCTCGAGATGGGCCACTCCGGCGATGTCGAGGTGCGCCCAGCGCGTGCCCGGCGGAACGAACTCCTTCAAGAACACGGCCGCGTTGATCGTCCCCGCGGCGCGCCCTCCCGTGTTCTTCATGTCCGCCCATTCGGAGCGCAGGTTCGACCGGTAATCGTCCCACACCGGCAGCCGCCAGAGCCGTTCGCCCGTGTCCTCTCCCGCGGCAATCAGGTCTCCGGCGAGGTCGTCGTCGGGCGTCATCAGGCCGGCGCAGTCGTGGCCGAGCGCGATGAGCACGGCACCCGTCAGAGTGGCGAAGTCGAGCACGACGTCGGGCCGGTATTTTTCGGCGTAGGAGAGCGCGTCCGCGAGAACGAGGCGGCCCTCGGCGTCGGTGTTGTCGACTTCGACCGTCTTCCCGTTGCGCATGCGGAGGATGTCTCCGGGCCGGCACGCCGATCCGCTCGGGAGGTTTTCGGTCAGCGGGGCGAGGGCCACGACGCGCAGGGGAAGGGTCAGGAGCCGCGCCGCGAAGAGGCAGGCAAAAACCGTCGCCGCGCCCATCATGTCGTACTTCATTTCTCCCATCGACGCGGCGGGCTTGATCGAGATTCCGCCCGAATCAAACGTGATGCCCTTCCCCACCAGCACCACCGTCCCGCGCGCACCCGACGGGCGGTGCTCTCCAATCAGAAAGACGGGAGGCCGCACGCTCCCGGAATTGACGGCGAGGAGTCCGGCCATACGTTCGCGCTCGATCTCCGGTTTTCCGAGCGCACGCACGGCGACGCCGGTGCGGCGCGCCATGGCCCGGGTTTCCCGCGCGAACTCCGCCGGTCCGAGATCGTTCGCGGGCGTGTTTCCGAGGTCGCGCGCCCAGGAAACGAC
>JBBQDF010000334.1:0-3976 GCA_038319475.1 Thermoanaerobaculia bacterium | reverse complement strand
GATCTTCCGCGCCAGCTTCTTCGGAAACTTCGGCGGTCCGCTCCCTCCCGCGTATCCGGGCATCGTTCCGCCCTCGCAGCTCAACTCGGTTCCGGATCATCCGGACGTGACGGTCACGAGCAGGGATTTCCGGAATCCGCGCACGACCTCTGTCGGTATCGGATTCGATCGGGAGATCCTTCCGGGCATCGCGGCGATTCTCAAGTACAACCAGTCGAAGACGGTTCATCTGACGCGCTTCGTCGACCGCAACGCGGCCGAGCTCGGTTCGCCGTTTGCGACCGGTCTCGGCGCCGGGGGGACGAACGGCATCGCCGGCCTGACCACGGTCGAGTCGACCGCCTCGAGCCGGTACTGGGGTTGGACGGTCGGATTCAACAAGCGCTTCGAGAACCGCTACGGTTTTCAGGTCTATTACACGTACTCGAAGGACAAGTCAGACGACGACAACGAGCGCGACCCCTTTTCTTTCCGGTATGCGAAGATCCACGAAGACCCGTCGGACCCGACCGCCGAATTCAGCAAAGAGTGGGGCTACTCCGACCGCGATCAGCGCCACCGGTTAAACGCCTGGTTTCTGTGGAACGCTCCCGGAAGCGTGGACATCAACTTCCGTTACTCGTATCGATCGGCTCAGCCTCTCGATGTGACGGCCGCGGGGGTCCCCACGAACGGTCCCGGGGATCGGAAAAACGCGGACGGAACGGTGACGAGGCGAAACCTCGGGCGCAAGGACAACCAGTACAACTCCCTCGATCTGCGGATCTCCAAGGCGTTTCAGATCGCCGCGCTGACGATCGAGCCCGGGGTGGATGTTTTCAACGTGTTCAACAGCAAGAATCTGCGCCGCCCCCAGGTGACCAACCTGATCTTCAACTTCGACGGCACGGTGCAGGCGGGCGTGGGCGATCCGCGCCAGGTCCAGGTCGGGCTGCGGGTGCTTTTCTAGAAGCGGATTCGGGCGGCCGGAATGGTTACGGCCGAAGCCGTCTCTTCTCGCCGAAAGGGTTCGTCGTCGCGGCCCAGATCAGAAACTGGTATCCCGTCCGGGAGCTCTTCCCCGGGCGGCCGCGAACGGGCGATGTCTCCCTGTCCTTCCTTCCGACTCCGGCTGTTCTGCCAGACAGCCAGAGATGCGGCGACTGCAGCCGCGAAGGGGGGGATCCAGAAATCGTGAGCCTTCAGAGCCAGGAGAGTCGCGCCGGAGATCGCGCACCAGATCGCGGGAATCGCCATCAGCAGCCAGCGATGGCGGAACCTGGCGAAAAGGAGTATTCCGAGAGTGGACACCGCGGTCGAGTCCGGTGTCGTGCCGAAGATCCCGAGCCCGTTCCATCCACGGCCGAGGAGCGGATGACCACCGGCTCGACGAGGAGCGCGAACACGAAGATGACGAGACCCGCGCGGCTCCGCGCGTCGTGCCGCGAATCGAACGGGAGCCGGCCGCGGACGATCCCGATCCACGCCAGAAGCGCCGCCTGGGCGCCGAACGCCCAGGCGAAGTAGACGGCCGCCCAGGTGATCGTGGCGTACCGGTGCGCGTGAAACGCCATCGCGACGAAGAGCCAGCAGGCCGCCAGGATCGCCGCGATCCACCGGCTTCGGAGGGTACGTCGCCTCAGGAGCGCGATCAGAATTCCGGCGCCCAGAAGGAGGCCGGCGACCTGCGCGGGCCAGATCGGTGCCGACAGCGGGAAGCGCGGCTCGACGATGTGGATCCCGATGTCGTCGATGTCGCCGGCGGAGTTGGACAGGACGACCGCTCCCACCCGTTTCTTCGAAGCGAACCCGATCCAGGAGTGGAAGCCGCCCGTCCCTCCGTTGTGGCAGACGAGTTCGCCGCCGAACGGGTGCAGCACGTGCCAGGCGAGCGCGATCTCGAGACCAGGCTGCCCCGTCGCGTGGCGGGCGCCATGCGTTTCGGACAGCACCGCCACGATGGCCGGGTCGCCCTTCCCGAGGTTCGTGGCCAGAATCTTCAGCATGTCGTGGACGGTTGACCGCAGCGCGCCCGCGCCCGCGAGCGCCGGCAGGTCCCATCCCGACACCGGCGCGCCGCTCTCGTCGTGTGCCGCGGCCAGCCGCCCGCGCATGGCCGGTGAGAGCGTGATCGCGGTGTCGGGCATCTGAAGCGGTATCAGGATCCGTTTCGTCAGGAGTTGCTCGTAGCTCGAGCCCGCGGCGGGAGAGGAGATGGCCGAGAAGGCCGACGCCAAGGTTCGAGTACTCGTACTTCGCGCCGATGTCGCGGGTGAGCGCGTATCGGGAGAGAAACTCGTACAGCTTGTCGACCGTGTAGTCGGCGTAGGGGTTTGCCGGATCGCGCGGCGCCAGGTGTCGGGAAGCCGCGGCAGGCCGGAGGTCTGCGTTGCGAGATCCACGAGCGTGATGTGCCTCCCGTTCCTCGAGGGCGCCCGGACGTTCCCGGGCAGGTATTTGGAGATCGGGTCGTCGAGCTTCACCTCGCCGCGCCGGGTAATGTCGGAGAGGAGCGCGGCGGTGAAGACCTTGGTGATCGAACCGATTTCGACGGTGTCTCCGTCGAGCGGGCGGTCTGTCCCGGAGGAGCCGTAGGAGATGACGCGCTTCGCGTCGCCGTCGAGGACGCGGACGACGAGACCGGTGGCGCGTTCGGAGTGGACGCGGTCCTGAAGGATTTTGCGGATGGCGGCGTCGTCGGGGGTCTGGGCGGCCGCGGGGAGCGCCGGGAGTGTGGAGACGAGGAGCGCCGCGAGGGGGAGCAGGCCGTACGAAGCGCAGCGAATGCGCTTGTAAGAGAGGACCCCGTCCACGTCGGTTTTTACCGAAACCAATCAGGAAAACATACGTCAACCCGCTCCAGGATCGCCACGTGCGTTAGATGAAATGGAAGGCCCGCCATGGATCTCCCTCCCGCGACCGTCCGCGTGGCGTGTCTTCAAATTCCTTGTCGATCTCAGGCCCGCTTCTTTGTCTTCTGCCGGTGCCGCACTTCGGCCTCCTCGATCGAATGCGACTGGGTGAGAGACGAGTCCTTCTGGGCCAGACGCGCGAGTTTCTGGTAGTGCGAATGGAGCGTCGCGAGCTCGGCGCTGGAGAAATCTTCCACGTCGATCAACCGGTTGCTGGCCCCCTCGATCGCCGCCACGATCTCGTTTAACTTCAACTCCATGGCCTGCGTGTCCTTGTTCTGGGTGTTCTGGATCAGAAAAACCATCAGGAAGGTCACGATCGTCGTTCCCGTGTTGATGACGAGCTGCCACGTGTCGGAGAACCCGAAAAGCGGCCCGGTCAGAGCCCACACCACGACGACACCCAGAGCGATGAGGAAGGCGTACGGACTTCCGGCTCGCTTCGTCGCCTGCTGAGCCAGTTTTTCGAACACTCCGCCCTTTCGATTTTTCGCCACGAAGATTCTCCTTTTCCATCGGGTTCGGCCTGTAAAAAATTGCGCGCGAGCTGGAAGCCTATCGTCGCTTCCGCCGCCGCAGCGGCGAAGGCACGTCCCGCAGTGAGCGGAGGCGACCTGGGATAGGATTCCCGCCGTCCAGTCCGCGAGCGAAGCGATTTGCCGCTTGGCCCGCCCGGTTTAGCGTTAACAGGTCTGTTTTCTCAAGAGGAAAATCCATGACATCGTCCCGATTCCGTCTCGCGGTCCCGGGCCTGGCTTTGCTTCTTCTTCTTCCCGTCGCCGCCCTGGCCCAGACGGCCTCCGACACGACGTTCGCCAATGCGAACTGGACGCTCACGGTCTTCCCGGCCGGCAACGGCGGGAGCGTCGTGGCAAATCAGCAGACCGTCGGAAGTAATTCGTTTCGCAGCGTGGCCGACACGGTGGGTGCCAGTCTCAGCACGATCCTCGGCACCCACATCTACAACGCGACGACGTATAACCCGGCTGTGTCGGGCGCGATCGGCTCGCTCAACTACTCCGAGGACGCGTTCTGCCAGAGCGGATGCTTCGGTCAGGGGCAGTCGACCGGCCCCGCGATTCTCC
>JBBQDF010000333.1:0-3996 GCA_038319475.1 Thermoanaerobaculia bacterium | reverse complement strand
ACCTCGAAGAGTGGAGTTATGAGGAGATCGCGGTGTCGCTCAACCTGCCTCTCGGAACCGTGAAGTCCAGAATCGCCCGCTCTCTGACGCCGTGGCTCGCGTCGGAGAGCGGGCGATGACCGCCGGCTCCCATCCCGCGCGCTCGCCGGAATTTCTGTCCCGGCTGCACGACGGCGAGCTTTCGCCGGCGGAGCGCGCGCACTTCGAATCCCACCGCGCGCACTGCGCGGAATGCCGGCGCGCCGCCGCGGAATTCGAGGCGGCGCTCGCGCTCTATCGCTCGAGACGGCCAAACCCGGCCTCACCCGATCTCGCCGCGCGGATCCTGAGAAAGCTCCAGTCGCGCGGGAACCGCCGGCCGTCGTTCGGCGCCACCTTCGGCATCGACCTGCGGTGGGCAGGCGCGTTTGCGGCCGCCGTCATCGCCACGATCATCGGGTCGTCCATCGTCGCAAAGAACGAATCGGCAGAGCGGCGCATGTCCCGCGACGAATCCATCCGGGTCTCGATCGCTCCGAAACTCGCGGTGTCCCCTCCCTCGTCCCCGCCCTCGCGGCCACCACCGGCTCCCGCGCAGAATGGCGCGGTGGCAGCGCCCCGCCCTGAGAACCGGCGCGCGCGGGGAAGTTCGCCTGCGGAGAGCCGGCAGCGGCAGGAGAGGTCGGGCAGTCTGGCCCCCGCCCCGCCCGGGAGTGCCGAAAAGGACGAGGCCGCCGCGGCCGACTCCGTTCGCGAGAAACAGAAGTCCGTCGACTCGGAGACGGCCTCCCCTCCTTCCCGCCTGGCGAAGAAGAATGCGGCGCCTGCCCCCGCGTCCAGGGCGGCCGCTTCCCCGCAGCTCGAGGCGGCCGCGCCGCAGGCCGCGGCGCGATCCGCCGAACGGCCGGGCGGCGAAGGCGCGACCGCGCAATTCGCCGAAGATCCCGCCAGACCCGTCCGCCTCGTGATCCGGCAGGCCGACGGGGCCGGCGCCGCTCCCGTCCTGCTGCGCCCCGGCGACGCGGACGTCCCGGCGACGCTCCGCGGCCGCAGTTTCCTGCTCGTCATCGATGCCGCCGGTCGGGTGCGCGAGACCGTCGCGACCGGCCGGGGTGGTCGGGAGGATGGCGCAACGGACGCGCGGAAAGAGGAAGTCATTCCGTCCCTTTTCTCTCTCCGTTTTGCCCCCGGCGACCGCCCGCGCAGACTCCTGCTGCGCGTCGAATGAGGGCTCTATAATTCGCGCGTCGTGAAACGCGTCGACGCTCTGCTCGCCGATTACGGGTCGTACCATCGGACGAGCGGAAATTTCGCGTGCCACGCGGCGGGAATTCCGCTGATCGTTTTCGGGATCCTCTCTTTCCTTCTCCTCGTCCCCCTCCCGATCTCCCGATGGACCGCGGCGGAAGCCCTGATCGCGGCGGCCTTCCTCTTTTACGCCGCTCTCGACCTGCCGCTCTCCCTTGCCATGCTCGTGCCCGAGGCGCTGCTCGACATCGCCGCCCGCGCCGCAGGCAACTGGAAGGCCGGTCTCGCGGCGTTCGTCATCGGTTGGGTTTTTCAGGGGATCGGACATGCGCGCTATGAAAAAAAGTCTCCGGCTTTCCTTCGGAATCTCGTGCATCTCTTAATCGGCCCGCTGTTCCTCGTCAACGAGCTCCTCCGGGTGAGGCCGGTGCTTTCCGCGCGGACCGCGGAGAAGTAGGGGCCCCGAAGGGCGCCCCGGGCCGCCCGCGGCCTGCTCACTCACTCACAAACAAGCCGCATGTTCCCGCTCCGCGACAACATCCCGAGCCGCCACGTCCCGGTAGCGACGTGGGCGATCATCGCGATCAACTTTTTCTTTTTCTTCCGGGAACTGTCCCTGCCCGCTCCCGCGACCGACCAGATGATCGCGCTCTTCGGAATCATTCCGGCCCGTTTTACCGACCCGTCGTGGGCGGCGGGGGTCGGGTTTCCCAATACCTATCTGCCCTTTCTCACCACGATGTTTCTTCACGGGGGCTGGCTCCACTTGATCGGGAACATGTGGGCGCTCTGGATTTTCGGAGACAACGTCGAAGACCGCATGGGTCCTCTGAAGTTCTGCGCGTTTTATCTGGGTTGCGGCGTCGCGGCGGGCCTCATCCACGTCCTGACGAACGCCGCGTCCCGCGTGCCCGCCGTCGGCGCCTCGGGGGCGATCGCGGGCGTGATGGGCGCTTACTTCGTGCTCTATCCCCGCGCGCAGATCCGGGCGCTCTTTCTGATCGTATTCTGGCCCGTCTTTTTCGACATCCCGGCGTGGGTGTACCTCGGCTTCTGGTTCCTGATCCAGTTCTTCAGCGGGACGCTCGCCGCCGCGACCGCGAGCCAGGTGTCGGGGATCGCCTGGTGGGCGCACATCGGGGGCTTCGCGTCCGGAATCCTGACGTTCTGGGCGTTCCTCCGGCGGGAGCGGAGCCTTCCGCGCACGGTGTTGCCGTAGCTCCTCCGGCGCGGCGTCCTGCGATCGCGCTCCGGGCCGCGCGTTTCGCCGCCTCGCTCTGCCTCGGCATGGCGGGGCTCCTGGGCGGTCCCGCCTTTTTAGAGGCCGCGATTCCGGAGCCCTTCCGCTGGGGGGGCGACGCCGAAGGAGGGGCGCCATTCGTCGAAGCCGATCCGCGCCATCCCTCGATCGTCCGGGGGATGGACGTCGAGATCGCGGCGCTCCTTGCCGGCGCATTCGGCCGCCCGCCGCGATTCGTGCAGGTCGCCTTCCCCTCGATCGACGCGTCGGTCGAGAGAGGAGACTTCGAGCTCGGCCTCTCCGGAGTCGAGGACCTGCCCGCCCGGCGCGCGGCGCACGCGGTGACGGTGCCGTACTTCGAGTTCCGCGAGGTCCTGACAGTACGTACGGCCGACCGCGGACGGTTCCGCGCGTTGACGGACCTCCGGGGCCGGCGCGTCGGAACGCTCTCGGGCACTCTCGCCAATGATCTCCTCGCGGCAGAGCGAGCCCGGGCCGGGTTCGAGCTCGTCAGTTACGACGACGATGTCCATCCGTACGGGGACCTCGCCGAGGGGCGCCTCGACGCCGTCCTGCTCGACAACATCATCGCGCAGCGCGCGCTCCGGCACGTTCCCGGGCTGACGATGCAGCCGGGCGCGGTCGCGACCGGCCGGTACGTCGGCGTCCTGGCGAAGAAGAATGCCGCGCTGCGGGGCCGGGTCGACCAGGTGCTGAAGGACGCCATGAAGGACGGAAGGCTCGAAGGCATTCTTCGGCGCTGGAACGTCTGGGATGACGGGCAGCCGAAACTTTTTGCGGAGGTCCTCGGCGCTGCACCGCGCGCCGCGCCGTCGGTGGCGCCCTCTTCCGCGGCGTCGCCGGGACTCGCCGGGGCCCTGGCCTACCTCCCCGCGCTCCTCCGCGCCGCGCTCATCACGCTGCTGCTCTCCTGTCTCGCGATGGCACTGGCGGTCGCGGCCGGCGTGGTGCTGGCGAGCGGCCGCATTTACGGCGGGGCGGCGGTGCGCGGGATCTTCACGGTCTACGTCGAGGTGGTCCGCGGGACACCCGTCCTGCTCCAGCTCTTCGTCCTCTATTACGGGCTCTCCTCGGTAGTGCGCCTGCCCGCGTTTGTCGCGGCGCTTCTAGGCCTCGGGTTGAACTACGCCGCATACGAGAGCGAGATCTACCGCGGAGCTCTCGAGGCCGTATCGCGCTCGCAGCTCGAGGCCGCCCGGACGCTCGGATTGTCGGAGTGGCTGATCCTCCGCCTCGTGCGGGGCCCTCAGGCCTTCCGCCTGGCCTTAGCGCCGATGACGAACGACTTCGTCGCGCTCCTCAAGGATTCCTCGCTCGTCTCTGTGATCACCGTCGTCGAACTGACGAAACAGACCTCGATCTTCGCCGCAAACGTCGGGAGCTGGGTCCTGCCGGGAGCGCTTTGCGCCGCGCTTTATCTGCTCCTCTCCCTGCCGCTTTCGCGACTCGCCCGTTCCCTCGAACGGCGATGGAGCGCGCCGTCATGACCGCGGGCTCCCTGCTGGAGG
>JBBQDF010000332.1:0-4001 GCA_038319475.1 Thermoanaerobaculia bacterium | reverse complement strand
CACACCGAGGAAGGCGGCCAGGCCACCAATCTTCCTACCGCCACCGCAGGCACGGAACCGGGCGTCGTGCTGGGGACGCTCGGCTACATGTCCCCCGAACAGGTGCGCGGACGCCCCGCCGACTCGAGAAGCGACATCTTCTCCTTCGGCGCGATCCTCTACGAGATGCTCTCGGGCAAGCGCGCGTTCCACGGCGACTCCGCCGCGGACACGATGAGCGCGATCCTGCGGGAAGACCCGCCGGATCTTTCCGTCACCAACCAGAACATTTCCCCGGGACTCGAGCGCGTCGTCCGCCATTGCCTCGAGAAAAACCCCGAAGAACGCTTCCACTCCGCTCACGACCTCGCCTTCGACCTCGAGTCCCTTTCGGGAGTGTCTTCTCCCTCACAGACCCGCGCCGTTGCGACCGCCGGATCCGGACCCCTGCGAAAGATCCTGCTCGCCGGGGTCGCCGCGCTCGCCATTCTTACGGGGACCTTTCTCGCGGGGCGGCAGACAGGCGCGTGGGCGGGAAGGAACGCGGCCGCCCCCGTCGTTCACCGCCGTTTGACCTTCCGGCGCGGAAACGTCCTGTTCGCGCGCTTTGCCCCCGACGGCCAGAACGTCGTCTACAGCGCCGCGTGGGGAGACCGCCCGGCAGAAATCTTCCTGGCGCACGTCGGTAGCCCGGAGTCCCGCCCGCTCGGGATCGTGAACGCGAACCTCCTTTCGGTGTCTTCGACCGGCGAGCTCGCGCTCCTGCTCAAGAAATCGAACGTCTACGGCACTGTCGGTGTTGGAACCCTCGCCCGCGTTCCCTTAACCGGGGGAGCTCCCCGGGACATCCTGGAGGACGTCGCAGACGCGGACTGGTCGCCGGACGGAACCGAGCTTGCCGTCATCCGGCCGGTCGGCGGCGAATCCGCGGTCGAGTTTCCGATCGGGCGGCGTGTCTATGCATCACAAGGTGAGCTGGGCCGCGTGCGCGTTTCGCCGGACGGCAAATCGGTCGCTCTCGTCGAGCGGGGGCCCACCGGCAACAGTCTGATCGTCGTTACGAGGAATGGAGAGCATCGATTCCTGACGAAGGGTTGGCTCTCCATCGACACCTTCGCTTGGCACCCCTCGGGAAGGGAGATCTGGTTCATCGGCATCGAGCTCTCCACGGGAATCGCGGTTCGTGCGATCGATCTGGCCGGTAAGATCCGCCTCGTTTCTTCTCTGACAGACAACGAGGTGCTTCACGATTTCTCACGCGACGGCCACGTTCTCGTGGAGCGCGAGGTCGGCGACCACGAGATCCTCTTCTCGTCAGACCAGGAAAAAGAAAGGAATCTCTCGTGGCTCGAGGAATCCCACGCAGCCGCTTTGTCGGTGGACGGGCTCCAGCTTCTCTCGAGCGAACAGGGCGAAGGCGGCGGCGAAAAAGGATCGGTTTACATCCGCAAGACCGACGGATCGCCCGCCGTTCGGCTCGGTGACGGCGAGGCTCAGGATCTTTCCCCCGATGGGAAATGGGCGCTTTCCCTCCTGCGGGGTGCGCAGCCGCGCCTGGTCCTGCTTCCCACGGGTGCGGGGGCGCCCCGGCCGGTCGAGACGGGGACGCTCCAGGTTATCGGGGGGGGGTTCCTGCCGCCCGACGGACGACGCCTCCTGGCGGGCGCCATGGAGCCGAAGCACGGAGCGCGCGGTTATCTGATCGAGCCGGGCGCCCCTCCCCGCGCGTTCACCCCGGAAGGAATTCGGGGCGCGGGCCCGGTTTCGCCGGGCGGTGATCGCGTCATCCTGAAGGGTGCCGACGACAGATGGGCGATCTATCCGGTCGCGGGCGGCCCGCCGCGCCCCCTTCCCGGGCTCGACTCGAAAGACGAGATCCTTCAGTGGAGCTCGGATGGCGACAGCCTGTACGTCACGCGCTATGGGGCGCTGCCGCTCGAGATCGATCGGTACGCCATCTCGTCGGCCACCCGACAGCGGTGGAAAGAGCTGATGCCGGCGGAGCGAGCCGGACTGATCCGCATCGACAACGTGATCATCACCCGGGACGGCCGCTCCTACGCCTACACGCACAATCGGGTGCTCGCCTCGGACCTGTTCGTCGTTTCGGGCTGGAAATAACTCCTCACGGCTGACGCGCCGGCAATCCGCACGGCTGTGAAAACCATACCGCTCACGCAGCGCGAATCAAACGCGCTCGACTGGAACCGTTCTTGCGAAACGGATTCTCATGAAGGCTAGGTCCAGGCGCCCTCTTCAGTCCGGAGACGACCTGCCCCCGTTCGACCGCAAGACCGGGATCGTTCATGCGATCGTGGACACCCCGAAAGGCAGCCGCAACAAGTTCAAGTTCGACGAGGAACGCGGGCTCTTCAAGCTCGCGGGCGTTCTGCCGGCAGGCGCTTATTTCCCCTTCGACTTCGGGTTCATCCCTTCGACACTCGGCGACGACGGCGACTCTCTGGACATTCTCCTTCTGATGGACGAGCCCGCGTTTGTCGGGTGCCTGATTGAAGCGCGGCTTCTAGGCGGCATCGCCGCGAACCAGACGGAAGACGGAAAGACGGAGCGCAACGATCGCCTGATCGCCGTCGCCGATAAATCGGGGACTCAGAAACATCTCCGCTCGATAGACCAGCTCCCGGAAAACCTGCTCCACGAGATCGAGCACTTCTTCGTCTCATACAACCAGGGCAAGGGCAGACTGTTCGAGCCAACCGGGCGCTTCGGGCCCGGCGAGGCGCGGCAGCGCATCGACGAAGGCCGGAAGCGTTTCGAAAAACCGCCCCCGAAAAAGAGAACTCAGAAAAAGTAAACGTCAGCGGGGCGAAATGGTCCCGCCCGGTGCGGCCTTCCCCGAGCCGTGATGCCAGTGCGCGGGCACCTCCGCGTCGAGCGGATGCGTCACGGTGGGCCACTCGACTTCCCAGAAGGGCGCGATCTGCCTAAAGGCCCCGCTTGCGGAAGATCCCGGATTTGCGTTCTCGCCGTCGATCGTGAACCACAGAAACGCTATGCACATCTCGTCGGTCGTGCTCTCACCCCACCGCACGTCTTTCGGCGGATTCGCGACGTTGTGAGGGTTCGCGGTCGAATTGTCGTAGTGCGCGACCAAGTCGACGCGGCTGCCGGCCGGCAGCGGCGGCGGCTCCCGGTAGACGTAGGTGCGCTGCCAGTGAAAGTCCCAGTCGGGAACGTCGATGAGGCATCTCGAGCTTCCGTCGGCCGCGGTCGCGCGGACATGCATCGTCCTGCCGAGAAGGTGCATGTGAGGGGTGACCGCATAGACGTGGAGGTCGACCGGTATGAAGGGAATCGCCGCCGTCACTTTCGTGTCGGCGGCGCCGGCCGGCAGCACGAACGTCTGATTGATCACGGGCGCGATCCGGAGCACCTTGTGCACGGGTGTCTTTGACCACGTGAGGCCGACGGCGGTGACGTCCGGCGCGGTGACTCCGGACAGCGCGCTGTAGTGGACCTGCATCACGACGCGTGAGCCCTTCGCCAGCGCGAGCCCCACTCCGGCGGGCAGCCGAGTCGGGACACTGCCCGGAGCCCAGCCCCCCAGCGCCGAGGAAAGCGCAAACCCGGGACCCCCGAAACAGGAGTAGCCGGGCCCGGGATCGGCCGCATCGAGCGACTCCGAAACCCCGCTCGTGTCGATGAACAGGATGACGTGATGGACCATCTTCGCGACGCCGGGCACCACCTCGACGCCCTCGACGTAACGGTCCTCGGTCAATCCGGTCGGCATCACGAAGCAGCGGTAGACGTCCCCCTTCGTGAAGTCCGGCGTCATTGGCGTCGCCATCGTCAGCACCTTGTCCGGCGCGCCGAGAGCCCAACCGCTCGAGAACGTCGGCGAAGGCGGAAGATCCTTCGGGTCGCCTTCCTCCGCGCCGGTGAATGCCCAGTCCGAAAGCGTCCTGATTTCCGCGGGCGTCAGCGACGGATCGTCCGCGAAGTCGGCGCACGCGGAGTCGACGTGCCATGGCGGCATGATCCTGTTGGTGGTGTTGTAG
>JBBQDF010000331.1:0-4014 GCA_038319475.1 Thermoanaerobaculia bacterium | reverse complement strand
CGTTTCCAGTTCGTGGGCTCGTTCGAAGAGGCGGCCCGCGGCGCCCACCCCGTGCTCTCCGAGTATTTTCGATCGATGGGATTCCCGTGCGGCACCAGCGCGTCCCCCGCGGTGAAAGGGGAACAGTAAGTGGTCACAGAGCCCCAGGTCGGCCGCAGGTTCCGGGTCGGGCTGGTCGTCTTAGTCGCGCTCGTCGCGTTGATGGCCGGTATTCTCATGGTGGGCCGTCGGGCGAACCTCTTCCGCAAGAAGTTTCCGTACGAGACCCGATTTGATTCGGCAGCGGGCCTGGTCGCCGGAAACCCCGTGCGTTTGAACGGCGTGACAGTCGGCAACGTCATCGAGGTCATCCTTTCGCCCGATCCCGCCGACCGCACCGTCCGCGTCCTCTACGATGTCGATCGCCGCGCCACGCCCCGCCTGCGCCGGGGCACGCGGGCGTCGATCAAGACCATCGGTCTTCTGGGCGACAAGTACGTGGATCTCGCCGGCGGCACGGCGGAGGAGCCCGTCGTCCCCATGAACGGCGTGATCCCTCCGGCGCCGGGGGCGGGACTCGAAAAACTGCTCGAGGGAAGCGGCGACCTGCTCACGGACCTGTCGGGAATCGCGCGTTCGCTCAAGAACATTCTCGGCCGCACCGAGCAGGGCAAGGGGTTCCTGGGCGCGCTGACGACGGACAGCCCCGAGAGCGCGCGCCTCGAGAGCGGACTCCAGACCACGCTGACGACCTTGAACGGAATCCTGAAAAAGGTGGACTCCGGGCACGGCCTGGTCGGGAAGCTGCTCGTCGACGATAAGTACGGCCGCGAGACCGGCGACTCGCTGCGCGGCGCCATCCGGTCGCTGCAGAGCGTCTTCGCCCGGGTGGACGAGGGGCTGCGGTCCAATTCCGGCGCGCTCCCGGCGCTCCTCTCCGACCCCGAGGGCAAGAAGAAGGTCTACACGCTCGTGGACAACCTCTCCGCCGCGGCGGTCTCGCTCGCCCGAGTCACCTCCCAGCTCGAGAAGGGAGACGGCGCGCTGCCCCTCCTTCTTCATGACGAGCGGTTCGGCCGCGAATTCACGAACAACCTCCGCAACTTCTCCAAAAGGCTGGACTCGATCGGCCGGAAGCTCGACCAGGGGGACGGAACAGCCGGCAAGCTCATCAACGATCCCTCCATTTTCGACGCGGCGAACGATCTGATCGTCGGAGTCCACGAGTCGAAGCTCCTGCGCTGGCTCGTTCGGGACCGGCAGAAGTCCGGGATCAAAAAGCGCTACACAAACTCCCGCGGTAATTCCGCCGCCCGCGAAGACGACGACGCGGACGCGTCGCCCGCGGAGCCGACCCCCCCCGCCCTCCGGACTCCGACGCCGACGCCGGCGTCCCGGCCGGGCCGCCCGCAGTGAACGTCCTCATTACGGGAGGCGCGGGCTTCATCGGTTCGCACATCGCGGATCGGCGCCTCGAAAAGGGTGATCGGGTCGTGGTGCTCGACGACTTCAACGATTTCTACGACCCGGCGCTGAAACGTCGAAACGTCGCGATCCACACGGGCAACCCTGGCTACCGGGTGGTCGAAGCGGATATTCGCGACCGCGACGCGGTGTTCCGGCTCTTCGACGAGGAAGCGTTCGACACGGTCGTCCATCTCGCGGCCAGGGCGGGCGTGCGGCCATCGCTCGTTGCCCCCGTGCTGTACGAAGAAGTCAACTGCGTCGGCACCCTCCAGCTCTTGGACGCCGCGGTCTCCCATGGCAGGCCCCGCTTCGTCTTCGCCTCCTCTTCTTCGGTCTACGGGATCAACGCGAAAATACCCTTCTCCGAGGAAGACCCGATCGACCGGCCCATCTCTCCGTACGCGACCACGAAGCGCGCGGGCGAGCTGCACGTCTTCACGGCTCACCACATCCACGGGCTCGACGCGATCTGCCTCCGCTTCTTCACCGTCTACGGCCCCCGACAGCGCCCGGAGATGGCGATCGCGAGATTCATCCGGTCGATCGACCGCGGTGAGCCGATCCCGTTCTTTGGCGACGGCGAGTCCCTGCGCGATTACACGTACGTCGACGACATCGCGGACGGGGTCGAAGCGGCGATGCAGGGGCCGCCGGGCTTCGACATCGTCAACCTGGGCGGCTCGCGCCCCGTCACGCTGAAGCGGCTGGTCGAAGAGATCGAGCGGGCGCTCGGAAAGACCGCCCGCCTGGAGAGGCACGCGAACCAGCCGGGCGACGTCCCAGTCACGTACGCCGCTGTCGAAAAAGCCGAGAGACTGCTGAATTTCAAAGCGCGCGTTCCTCTCGAGGAGGGAATCCGGAGGAGCGTCGAATGGTATCGAAAGCAGGAGCCGACCGCATGAACATCTGCATGGTCGGGACGGGCTACGTCGGCCTCGTGACGGGAGCATGCCTCGCGGACTTCGGGATGAACGTGATCTGCGTCGACAAGGACGAGCCCAAGATCGCGGCGCTCCAGCGCGGCGAAATTCCCATCTACGAGCCGGGGCTCGAGGAGATCGTCGCGAAGAACGAGCGCGCCGGACGGCTGAAGTTCTCGACCGACCTGAAGGCGGCCGTCCAGGAGTCGCTCGCCATCTTCATCGCCGTCGGCACACCTCCGCGGCCCGACGGATCTCCCGACCTGACCTTCGTGCGTCAGGTCGCGGAGGCCGTGGCTCTTCACATGAACGGCTACAAAGTCGTGGTCACGAAATCGACCGTCCCGACGGGGACGGGAAAGATGATCGAGCAGATCATGCGGGACAACCACGGGAAGCACGAGTTCTCGATCGTGTCGAATCCGGAGTTTCTTCGAGAAGGCTCGGCGATCGCGGATTTCCTGCGGCCCGACCGCATCGTCATCGGCGCGTCCGATGAGAAGGCGGTCGAGGTGATGCAGGAGATCTACTCGCCGCTCTATCTGATCGAGACGCCGTTCGTGATCACCGACGTCGCTTCGGCGGAGCTGATCAAGTACGCCTCCAACGGGTTTCTCGCGGTCAAGATCTCCTTCATCAACGAAATCGCCCGCTTGTGCGAGCTGATGAACGCGGACGTCCACGATGTGGCCCGGGGAATGGGTCTCGACAAGCGGATCGGGGGCAAGTTTCTGCACCCCGGACCGGGATTTGGCGGCTCCTGCTTTCCCAAGGACACGTCGGCGGCGGCGGACCTCGCGCGCCAGCACGGGTACGAGTTCCGCATCATCGAGGCGACAATGCAGGTCAACCGCGAGACGAAGGCGCGGATGATCGACAAGATCGAAAAGGCGGCCGGGCCGCTCGCGGGGAAGACGGGCGCCGTGCTCGGGCTCTCTTTCAAGCCGGAGACGGACGACATCCGCGAATCTCCCGCGATCTCGGTCGTGGCCGGCCTTTTGAAATCCGGAGCGCGCATCCGGGCCTTCGATCCGGCGGCGATGGAGAACGCGCGGAGCCTCTTCCCCGATGTGCACTACGCGACCGATGCGTACGACTGCGCGACCGGGGCGGACTTTCTCGTCCTCGCGACGGAGTGGAACGAGTTCCGCGCCCTCGACCTGCCGCGTCTGGCGCGGGTCATGAAGTCCCGGACCATAATCGACCTGCGCAACGTCTACGACCCGAAGACCATGAAGGAGGCGGGATGGACCTACACGGGCGTGGGGCGATGATGACCAGGATCGCCAGGGCTCAGGCGTCAGGGGTCAGCCGCACGAGCCCGTGCGCCTCACCCCCCACCACTCACGCCTCACGTCTCCAGGTCAGGCTCTGTCTCCAGGTCAGAGTCTGATGCGCATCGTCGTCACCGGTGGGGCGGGGTTTCTAGGGAGCCACCTCTGCGACCGGCTTCTGGCCGAGGGGCATGAGGTCATCGCGATCGACAACCTGCTGACGGGGAACCCGCGCAACATCGCGCACCTGTCCCCGGAGAAACGCTTCCGGTTCCTCCGGCACGACATCACTCATTTCATCTTCGTGGACGGCCCGGTGGACGCGGTCCTGCATTTCGCGTCGCCGGCGTCGCCGATCGATTACCTGGAGCTCC
>JBBQDF010000330.1:0-4034 GCA_038319475.1 Thermoanaerobaculia bacterium | reverse complement strand
CGTGTTCCCGGCGGAAGCTTTACCCTGCGAAGCCTGAGCCCTGTGGCGCTCGACGACTACTGGATCGACCGTTACGAGGTGACGAACCGGCAGTACAAGGCGTTCGTCGTGGCGGGGGGATACACGAAGCGCGACTTCTGGAAACAGCCGTTCGTCCGCGCCGGGCGCCAGGTCCCCTGGGATGAGGCCGCCGCCGAATTCCGCGATGCGACGGGACGGCCGGGGCCCGCGTCCTGGGAGCTCGGAAGCTTTCCGGAAGGGCGCGAGGACTATCCGGTCGAAGGCGTGAGCTGGTACGAGGCCGCGGCGTACGCGGAGTTCGTCGGGAAGAGCCTGCCGACGGTTTACCACTGGTACCGCGCGGCGGGGCTCGGCAATTTTTCGCAAATCCTGCTCTTGTCGAATTTCAACGGGAAATCGGCGGCAACGGCCGGCACCCACAAAGGCCTGAGCCCGTTCGGGACCTACGACATGGCGGGCAACGTCAAGGAGTGGTGCTGGAACTTAACGTCCGGGCGGCGCTACGTCCTGGGTGGCTCGTGGAGCGACGTGAACTACATGTTCATGGAGCCGGACGCACAGGACGCGTTCCGGCGTCTTCCCGGCTACGGGTTCCGTTGCGTCCGGTATACGGCGCCCCTGGAGGAAACGCTCGCGGCACCGATCGCCGCGGTCTCCCGCGATTACAACAAAGAAACTCCCGTCTCAGACGACGTCTTCCGCCTCTACCGGAGCTTCTACTCCTACGACAAGACGCCGCTCGAGCCGAGGAGCGAAGCGGTCACCGCGGACGAGTCTCCCTACTGGCGCCGCGAAAAGGTCAGCTTTACGGCGGCCTATGGAAACGAGAGAGTCCCGGCGTTTCTCTTCATCCCGAAAAACGCGCGGCCCCCGTACCAGACGGTTCTTTATTTCCCGAGCAGCCTCGCCGTCAACGCACACTCGAGCGCCGACCTCAACATGCGCAACCTCGATTTCGTCATTCGAAGCGGGCGCGCGGTGTTCTTTCCCGTTTACAAGGGCACCTACGAGCGGTGGGTGAAGGACGCCCGCCTCGGGTCCAACCAGTGGCGCGACCTGGTCATTCAGCAATCGAAAGACGTCAGACGCGCCGTCGATTACCTCGAGACGCGTCCGGATCTCAACATCAGTCACCTGACGTTTTACGGCGTGAGCCTCGGCGCGATCGACGGGATCACGTTCGTCGCGTTGGAGGACCGTTTGAAGGCGGCAATCTTCTCCAGCGGCGGTTTTCGGATGGATCGGGTGCCGCCGGAGGTGGAGCCGATCAATTTCACTCCGCGCGTTCACGTGCCGGTGCTGCTCATCACGGGCCGCTTCGACTTCTCGGCTCCATACGAGACCGCTCAGGTTCCGATGTTCCGTCTCCTGGGAACTCCCGAGAAGGAGAAGCGCCATCTGGCCTATGACGGCGGGCACATTCCGACGGAGATGCAGCCGGTCATCAAAGAGATCCTCGACTGGCTGGACAGGTACCAGGGCCCGGTCGCCCCCTCCGGCTGAAGTAGACATCGCGTCCGGAGGTCGGCCCCGGGGACGACGGGCGCGGGGCGCCGCGGTGACCCGCGGTGACCCGCGGAGAGAGACGCCGGCCGGCGGGAACGCTGCGGCACTCACCCGTCGGATCACTTCTTGCACCCGGTTCCCTTTTCGAAACGATCAATTCCACCCTAACGGGAGAACGACCGCATGAACGAGAACGAAAACGGCAACGGCGGGAATCCGAAGTCGCGGCAGCTAAAAAACCATACCGAGGACGCCCTCGGAAAGACGCTGACCACCAATCAGGGCGTGCGACTGGAAAACGATCAGGACACGCTGAAGGCGGGGGATCGTGGTCCGTCGCTGCTGGAGGACTTCCACTTTCGTGAGAAGATCACGCACTTCGACCACGAGCGCATTCCCGAACGGGTCGTGCACGCCCGCGGATCGGCGGCCCACGGGTACTTCGAGGTTTTCGAAGGGATTCCCGAGCTCACGAAGGCCGCCTTCCTGCAGGATCCCGGGGTCAAGACGCCGGTTTTCGTGCGGTTTTCGACCGTCGCGGGCTCGCGTGGCTCGTCGGATCTCGCGCGCGACGTGCGCGGGTTCGCCACGAAGTTCTACACCACCGAGGGCAACTTCGACCTCGTCGGGAACAACATGCCGGTCTTCTTCATACAGGACGCCATCAAGTTTCCCGACCTGATCCACGCCGTCAAACCCGAGCCCGACCATCACATGCCGCAGGCCGCGTCCGCGCACGACACGTTCTGGGACTTCATTTCCCTGATGCCCGAATCGATGCACATGATCATGTGGGTCATGTCTGACCGCGCGCTCCCGCGCAGCTATCGGATGATGGAAGGGTTCGGCGTCCACACCTTCCGCCTGGTGAATGCGGAGGGGAAGTCGCGGTTCGTCAAGTTCCACTGGAAGCCGCTGCTCGGGATGCACTCCGTGGCGTGGGACGAGGCGCAGAAGATCTCAGGCAAGGACCCCGATTTTCACCGGCGTGACCTCTGGACGGCGATTGAGAGCGGCAAGTTCCCGCAGTGGGAGCTGGGAGTCCAGATCGTCGAGGAGGAGGATGAAAACTCATTCGACTTCGACCTTCTCGATGCCACGAAGCTCATTCCCGAAGAGCTCGTCCCCGTCCAGAGGATCGGGCGGATGACCCTGGACCGCAACCCCGACAACTTCTTTGCGGAGACGGAACAGGTCGCCTTTCACATCGGCCATATCGTGCCGGGCATCGACTTCACGAACGACCCGCTGCTTCAGGGGCGTCTTTTCTCCTACACCGACACGCAGCTGATCCGTCTCGGCGGACCGAACTTTCACGAGATCCCGATCAACCGGCCGATCGCTCCCCTGCACAACAACCAGCGCGACGGGCACATGCGGCAGACGATCGATCGGGGGAAGGCCTCGTACCACCCCAACACGACGGGCGGCGGGTGCCCGGTTCAGGCGGGAGCGATGGCGGGGGGCTTCGTCCATTTTCCGGAACGCGTCGGCGGGAGCAAGGGGCGCGCGCGATCAGAGAAATTCTTTGACCACTTCAGCCAGGCGCGGCTTTTCTTCAACAGCCAGTCGGAGCCTGAAAAGGACCACATCGTCGAGGCCCTTCGGTTCGAGCTCGGGAAAGTTGAAGCGAAGCCGATTCGGGAGCGCATGGTCGGAATGCTCTCCTTGGTCGATCGCGGCCTCGCGGGCCGCGTTGCGGAAGGGCTCGGCCTGTCCGAGATCCCCGTCGTCGACCCGCCGCTCAACTTCAGCTTCGGAGCGGATGCGGCCCCCGGGATCCGCGAGTCGAAGATCGTGGAGGGCGACGGCACCGTGTCTCCCGCCCTGAGCATGGCAAATACGCTCAAGGATTCGATCGAGACGCGGAAAGTGGCGATCCTCGCGGCGGATGGCGTGGATGGCCTCGCGGTTTCCTCCATGATATCGGCGCTCGACCGGCAGGGCGCGCAGGGGAAGATCGTCGCCCCGCGCCTCGGCTATCTCAAAGGCGCCGACGGTTCCGACCTCTTCGTCGAGTTCAGCCTGTTGACCGGCGCCTCCGTGCTTTTTGATGCCGTCTACGTGCCTGGCGGCGCCGCCAGCGTCGAGGCCCTCGCCGCCGAGCGCGACGCGATGGAATTCATCATGGAAGCGTTCCGGCACTGCAAGACGATCGGGGCGACGGGGGAGGGCATTCAGCTGCTCGCCGCCCTGCCGGGGTTTGAGAGAACCGCGGGCGGCAGAAGCAACAAAAAGGGAGGCGGGCTCGAGGGAATCGTGACCGGGACTGACGGCCGGCCCGAGTTCATAAAGAGCTTCCTCGGGGCCGTTGCCATGCACCGCCACTGGACGCGTCAGGGAAAGAACAAGACCGTACCGCCGGTGGACGGCGAGGAGACGCGCGGACGCCAGGCCTCGACGAACCCGTCCGCGTAGCGCACCCTCAAAACGCTCAGGTGAGAGCAGGGAAAGTCCGCCAGATTGGGATCTGAGGATCTAGGCGTTCCGCCCGCGGCTCTTTTCCC
>JBBQDF010000329.1:0-4038 GCA_038319475.1 Thermoanaerobaculia bacterium | reverse complement strand
GATCGACTCTCCCGTGACCATCGATTCGTCCACCGACGACTTTCCCTCGAGAACGATCCCGTCGACCGGCACTTTTTCTCCAGGCCGCACGCGCAAGCGATCGCCGACCTGAATTTCGGCGAGCGGCACGTCACGTTCGGTGCCGTCTTGCTCGATGCGCCGCGCCGTCCGGGGCGCAAGGCCCAGCAGGGCCTTGATTGCGGAGCCTGTCCGACTGCGGGCCCGTAGCTCCAGGACCTGCCCGAAAAGTACGAGGGTGACGATCGCCGCCGCGGCCTCGTAGTACACGCCGACCTGTCCGTCATTTCCCCGCAGGGCTTCGGGGAACAGCCCGGGGAAAAGAGTCGCCACGACGCTGTAGCCGTAGGCGACGGCGACGCCGAGACCGATCAGGGTGAACATGTTGAGCGAGCGATTGACGACCGAAAGCCAGGCGCGGACGAAAAAGGGCCAGCCGCCCCAGAGGACGACCGGAGTCGCCAGAGCGAGCTCGAGCCAGATCCGCACCCCGTGGGGAAGCAGGCGTTCGACGGGGTTTCCGGGCAGCATGTGCGACATCGCGATCAGCACGAGCGGAATCGACAGGGCCACACCGACCCAGAAGCGGTGCGTCATGTCCTTCAGCTCGGGGTTTTCTTCCTCGTCGAGCGACACGGTCCGCGGCTCCAAAGCCATCCCGCAGATCGGACACGAGCCGGGACCGTCGCGCACGATCTGTGGGTGCATGGGGCAAGTCCATTCGGTCTTTGTTGCGGCCGGGGTCGCCACCACTTTTTCGAGCGCCATCCCGCATTTCGGGCATGACCCAGGCCCGTCCTTTCTGACCTCGGGATGCATGGGACATGTGTAGGACAGTGCATCGGGCTCTTTGGTGGAACGCGCCGGCGGAACCCCGCCGATCTCCTGGGGCTTTGCCTCTGCGGGCCGGCCAGTGCGAAACTTCTCCGCGCAGCCAGCTCCGCAGAACAAGTAGGTCTGACCGCCCGAGGTCACCCGATGCGGAGAGTCCGCCTTCACCGACATGCCGCAAACCGGGTCTTTGTGTGCCGTCGCGCTGCCGGTGGCAGCCATCTGCTTGTCGTGTTCGTGATTCATAGTCTCCTCAGGGGGTCGCGATGCTGGCCCCCGTATACGGGCGCGCCCGAGTGCATCGACAAGTCGCCGTATCGAGCGGCGGCGAGAATCCCGGCAGCGAGCATGGCGAGAATGATCGCGGCGACGGCGACCTTCGCGCCAGAACCGACCGGCAGATGCGCCCCCATCTCTGGCATCCCCTCCATCGCCTCCATTTTCGATCCGCCCTTGCCGAGGGCGCGATCCGTGCCCATACCGTGCTTCAGGCCGACCTTCACGAGCCAATGATTGACCGGATAAGCAGCGACCGCTCCCACGAGCGACGCCAGTGACATGACGCCCCAGAATCGGGGGGAGCGCGGCTCCATGGCGCTCATGTCTCGTGTCATGAGCACGACCATCACCGGGATCATTCCCGCCATCACCACGTTCATGGATAACCATTCCGGGAGCCATGTCCGGCGGACTGCCTGCCCGTAGCTCGTGCGAAGAACTTCCTTCATGAACAGGGCCTGGAAGACGAGCAGCCCGAAGGCAAAGCCTGCGGCGCTCAACCACGCAATCGATCCACATCGGCAGGTGCATTCGGCTGGTGACGATCGCCGCGGCGATGATCCCGGTCGCGTCGCCCGCCATGCAATGGACCGTCGATCCCACGGCCTGCTTCCAGAGCGGCGCGACGAACTTCTCATGGGTGCCGGGTGCGGGCTCCCGACAGGAAATCCAATAGACGAAAAGTCCGATCGGACCCGTGTAGAGAACCACCAGGATCCAGCCGAACTTCATGACCTTCATCTCGGGCGTTCTCGTGAGCAGATCCCAGGCAACGAACGCAACCGAGATTAGGGTCAGCCCGAACCAGATCCAGAGCACAGAGGCAGGCATGTCAGCGGGAAGCGGCCTTCACGGTGAGCGTTGCGAAATGGCTGACCCACTCGCCGCCCGGATTGGCCGGCCGGGCGATCTGCACGGCTCGCAACAGGAACCACCCGGCGCGGTCGAGGTGAAACGTCGCTCTTCCTTCCGCGTCGGTCTTCTGAATCCGCCCCGCTTTCTGGCCGGCAGCCACAATTCCGACGGAAAGCCCGGCGAGCGGGCGTCCATCGAGGAGGAGGCGAACGGCGAAATCTTCGCCAGCGGCGAGCGTTGTCGGATCTTTCTCTGGAACGATCTCGAGCGTCATTCCCGTGGGCTGGGCCCAGGAATTGTCGCTGGCAGGAGCTCCGACTCGCAGAAACGTCTTCGCGTGCTTGGTGTAGGTCTCCCGCCACTTCCGGGGCTCCGGCGTTCTCTCCCAATCTCTGCCGACGGTTTCCGTCGCCCCGATCTCCTCGAGATACTCCTTGACCTCCGCCGGTGCGAGAGCGAGCGTCCGCGATTTTGATTCCGCCCAGATCGTAGCCACACCGGGGCGTTCTACCCGGACGCGAAGCTGAAGCAACTTCTGAGCGAGGGTGAGATCGACGATGTCCACGACGATTCCTGCGAGGCGACAGCGAGCGACAGCAATCCGGTCCGGATTCACGACCGTCTCAGGATCCGGGAAGGCCATCCCGCTCGTCATGTCGAGCGTTACGGCGCCTCCCGGTGCGACCGCCATGGACGACGGCAAAAGCCAGGTATCGTGGGCAAGGGCCGCCGAGGCGGTCAGGCAGACCAAGACCGCTGCGAATCGTTTTGCCATTTCGATTCCTTTCGGCTCCTACTTCGCCTTTTCCTGTGGAAGGTTGACTTCCGCCGCGTTTCCGTCGTCGCCGAGGTGCACCACGACCCTCGAGCCGACCTTCGCGTCGACCACGGTGGCCGGCGCCTTGCCTCTCGAGAACCTGGTCTTGCCCGTGATCGCGATGTGGACTTCCTTGCCGTCCTCACCCTTGACCATGAGGTGATCGGGGCCGGCCGCCGAGATCGTTCCCTTGACGTGGCCTTTCCCGTGGGCAAAGGCGAACGCGGGCGCCAGCGAGAGCAGGACCGCAAAGGCCAGAATGGCGCGTTTACGCTTCATAGGGGCTCCTTTGTTCAATGTTTGTGTCCGGCGGGCGGCCGACTCGCGGGTGATTCCGCCTTTCCTTCGAGGAATCGGGCTTCCTCCTCCCTTTCTTTCAATTCCAGGGGGCTGACCGGATTCAGCTCCTTCATCTCCTCGATCTCCTTGGGCGTGATCCATGGGAGGTGGCGGATGAACGAGACGAGATGCCAGGACGCCCGGTCGCCTTCCGCAGTGTCTTGCCCCCAGGCCGGCATGCCGGTCAGCCGGACGCCGTTCTTGATGATGAAGAATATCTCCCCGTCCGACAGGGACTGGGTCTCTTTCGCCCACATGTCGGGGGCCTTCGGATAGAGGTTCTGGCCGATCTCGGTCTGTCCCCTTCCATCGTTGCCGTGGCAAGACGCGCAGTGGTCCGCGAAGTGCGCGCGCCCACCCGCAACAGCCTCCGCTGAATCCGCGAACGGGTTCTTCATCTTCCGGGCGGTCGCGGGGACCGCCCAGCGACGCATCCGTCGCGCGAGAAAGGTCTCTGCCGCGGAGGGCTTGTCGCGGGCGCTGAACCCGTGTCGAATCATGCTTCGGAGCCCGAGCGCCGCCGCGATCACGATCGCGATGAGGGCAATGACAAGGACTTGTCTCGGTTTTGACATCACTGCCGTTCAACGGTTGATGTATTTCATCGGATCCGAAAGGAACTTCTCCCTGTCGGCCCGGGAGCAGAAGTAGTAGGTCTTCCCCTGGTAAGTCGCCTTCTCTGTCGCCTGGGTCCCCACCTCCATGCCGCAGACCGGGTCCACGGAGTCTTTGGCTTGCGGCGCCGACGGAGCCGCCGGCTTGCCCTGGCCCATCTTCGAGTGGTCCATTGCTCCCATGTCAGAGGACGAGGACGGGCCGGTGCCCTCGGTTTTCGCCGGGGCCTTCGGAGCACTCGACTCCTTGCCCATCTTCGAGTGATCCATCGCCTTCCTATCGGA
>JBBQDF010000328.1:0-4040 GCA_038319475.1 Thermoanaerobaculia bacterium | reverse complement strand
GAGTTGAACGGCATCATCGTGCGCAAGGCGGTCGATTTCGCGGGCGCCGAAGCGGGTTCTCTCTGGCTGCTCGACCGGGAGGCGGATTCGATCGAGCTCGCCGCGAGCGCGCTCAACGAGAATTACGACATCCCCGATCCGCCAGCCTCGGTCGGAGGCTCGGTCGTGGGAGATGTGCTCGCCGATCGTTCCGTACTTCGCCGCAATCGCATTCCGCCCGAAGACCCCGTTGCGGGCGACGAGCCGGACCATCCTTTCCGTTCCCTTCTGGCGGTTCCGTTGATCGAGGAAGACAACGCGATCGGGGCGCTCGTTCTCGTCAACAAGAGGGGGCGCGTTCCGGACTTCTCGACGGAGGACCAGGAGCTTTTGGAGGACCTGGCTCGGCAGGCAGTGCGAGCGCTCCGTAACGCCCGGCAGTTCGAGGCGGAGAAAAAGGTCGAGGAGCTCGACGCGCTTCTCGCCGTCAGCCGCGAGATCACGGCGACTCTGGATCTGGACAAGGTCTTAAAGACGATCGTCAACGCCACCTCGGCCCTGATCCGGTATGACCGCTGCGCGATCGCCATCCTGGACCGGGGTCGGCTCCGGCTGGGCGCCGTTTCCGGGATCGAAAAGCTCGACCGCAGCAGTCCGGACGTGAAGAAAACGGCGGAGCTGCTGCAGTGGGTCTTCTTCTCGGGCGAGGACGTCAACGTGACGGATCAGGACGGGCGGATCTCCGCGGACCGGCGCGAGACCGAGGAGAAGTTCCGCGCGCATTTTGAGCAGAGCGGGCTGAAGTCGTTTTACGCTGTACTCCTGAAGGACGAGGAAGGCAAGCTCGGCGTTCTCGCTTTCGAGTGCCGCGAACCGATGCTTTTCGACGCCGAGACGCGCGATCTGCTGCAGATCCTCGTCAACCAGGCGACGGTCGCGGTGCGCAACGCGCAGCTCTATCAGCAGGTACCACTCGCTGGTTTCTTGAAACCGCTTCTCGCGCGCCGCCAGCGGCTGCTCGAGATCCCGAAACGCCGCAGGATCGCGTGGGCCGCCGCGGCCGCCGTTGTTCTTCTTCTGCTCTTCGTGCCGTGGCGACTCCGGATCGGGGGCCCCGCCCGCGTGCAGCCCGGCCGGCAGTCCGTCGTCACGGCGGGGGTGGAGGGAGTGGTGGCGTCCGTCGCCCACCGGGAAGGCGATCGCGTGGCCGCCGGCGAGGTCATCGCGACGCTGCACGACGAGAGCTATCGGGCCGGCCTGGCCGACGCGGTCTCCGCCTACCGGATCGCGGAAAGCGACGTGGCGAGGCACCAGGAGGCGGGGCTGGCCGCCGCGATGTACGAGGCGCAGTCCCGCCGCGAGGAACTCGCCGCGCGCATTGCGATGGAGGAAGACCGCGTGGCGCGGACGCGACTCACGGCGGCAGTTTCCGGAGTGATCGTGACGCCGCACCTGGAAGAGCGGGTCGGACAGAACCTCCCGCGAGGGTCCGAGTTTTGCGTCGTCGCGGATGTCGGTTCGGTGACTGCCGAGATCGCCGTGCCGGAAGAGGACGCGGCCTTCCTCGTTCCAGGTCAGTCCGCTGCCGTGAAGTTGAATCCCTACCCTTCTCGAACCTTCTCCGGAAATGTCGAGCGCGTCGGCGCCCGGATTCGAGAGGAGGGGAAGGAGCGATTCGTCGTGGCCGAGGTCCGGCTCGCAAACCCGCTGGGCCTGCTGAAGACCGGAATGGTCGGACGGGGAAAGATCACGGTGGGGCGTCGTTCCGTCGCCGTCCTCCTTTTCCGCAAGCCCGCTCGCTGGATCTACTCCCGCCTCTGGCCGCTGATTCCGTGAGCTCGGCCCCCGAACGACGCCGCCTCCTCGCCACGCGGCCCCTGCGGGAGGGAGCCGAGGCCCTCGCCGAACGGCATGGCGCCGCCGCTGATCGGCCCCGGCTCCGGCGGGACTTGGTCGCGCGCCGGCAGATCCAGGCCGGTACGCCAACGTGGGTCGTGAAGAACCCGGAGACGATGAAGTACTACTTCTTCGACGACTCGGAATGGGGGCTGATCGAGCTTTTCGACGGAACTCGGACCGTGGCCGAGATCACTGAAGCCTATCGGCGCATGTTCCCGGAAGCGACCATCGAGCTTCCCCTGATCCACGACTACGAGGAGATGCTGCGCAAGCTCGACCTCCTCGCCCAGTCCGCCGCCGAGAGGAACCTCGGTCTCCTCGCGAGGTCGAGAGACGCCCGCAAACGCGCCGCCGAGGAAAAGGCGGAGGGATTCAACCCTTTCTTCATCAACTTCAAAGTGCTCGACCCGGACCGTTTCTTAAACCGCACCGTGCGCTGGGTGCGCTGGATCTGGACGCCTCCCGTCGTCGCCGTATGGGCGGTGCTGGCCCTTTTCACCGTGAGCGTCTTTGCAAGCCACTGGGAGCCGCTCTTTACGGGCACTTACGAGCTCTACGCGTTTCTGCGAAAGCCGCTGCTCGAGGTTTTCCAGTTCTTCTTTCTGCTCTCTTTCATCGGCGCGATCCATGAGCTCGGGCACGCCTACGCCACTAAGATTTACGGGGGCGAGGTGCATGACATCGGGCTCGCCCTCCTCTACTTCACCCCGGCCTTCTACTGTGACACGACGGATTCGCTTCTCTTCGAAAGCAAGTGGCAACGGCTCTGGGTCACGACCGCGGGGATCTACATCGAAGGCTTCCTGTGCGCGGGGGCGACCGCGCTCTGGGTCTTCTCCTACCCCGACACCCTGCTTCACGATTTTGCGTACAAGACGATGCTTTACACCGGCATTTCGACGATCTTTTTCAACATCAATCCGCTTGTGAAGATCGACGGGTATTACGCGCTGTCGAGCGTCCTCGAGATCTCCGAGCTGCGGGAGGAGGCCTTCCGGTACATCGGGGGCTCTTTCCAGAAAAAGGTGCTGCGGCTGCCCGTGGACGTTCCCTTGGTCTCGCGCCGGAAGAGTCGCATTTACTGGATCTACGGAACGCTGGCGCTCGCCTATACCGCCTTGATCATGCGATTCATCGGAGGTCTGTTCTTCAATTTTTACTCGTCGTTCTTTCCGGATTTCGCGGTCGTGCTGCTGCTCGTCACACTGGCCAGGATCTTTCGAAAGCGAGTCCGCCTCGTGCTGAGGACGGGCCGGCTGTTGTATCTCGACAAGAAGGAGCTGCTGATGGCCCCCAGGTACCGCCTGCGGCTCGCTGCCGCCGGGGCAGCGATCGCTTTGCTGTTTTTCGTCCCGTGGAGCCACCGGACGCTGACCTCGGAAGGCATTCTCCGGCCCGAGAAGGTGGCAAGAATCGAAGCGCCGGAAGACGGAACGGTTCTCGAGGTGGTCGGGGATGAGAGTCAGCCGGTCGCTGCCGGGTCCGTCCTCTTCCGCATCTCGAGCCCGGCCGCAAAGGCGGGGACGTCCCACGCGATTCAGAGCCGGGAGCGATTCGCCCACGCGGCTCTCTCGGCCGCGGAGCGGGGGGCGACCGCTGAGGCGTACGGCGCGACCTCCCGGCGCGCCGCCGCCGAGTCGCGGGTCGTGAGCGAAGCCGTGAGGCAGGACAACCTGCTCATCCGGAGCCCCATCGCCGGCCGCGTTCTGACGGCCCGCTTGCGGGACCTGGAGAGGCGATTCGTTTCCGGTGGCCTCCTGCTCGCCGAAGTGGGAGACTGCCGGCGGCTGGTCGTCGAGCTTCCGATCTCGGAGAGGCGCATCGGAGACGTCTCCGTCGGCGCACCGGTCCGCGCGCTGCTTCGCCAGCGCCCGCTGTCGCCCGTGACGGGCCGGATCGCGAGCCTTTCGCTTTCGGCTCTGGATCGCCCAGCCCGGGCTTCCGGTCTGACTGATCCCTCCGGGCGGCCGGACAGGCCCGAGCGGTTCGTGGCGCTTGCCGTTTTCGAAAACACCGGAGGCGAGCTCAAACCGGGAGACCTCGTGCGCGCGAAAATCCAGTCCGGCCGCGCCTCGTACGCATCGCGCTCCTGGCGGGTCGTGAAACGCTGGATCCAGACGATCGCCTGGTAAAAAAAAGCGCCCCGCGCGAGCGGGGCGCTT
>JBBQDF010000327.1:0-4047 GCA_038319475.1 Thermoanaerobaculia bacterium | reverse complement strand
GGAGCTGTGGTTGCGGCGGTAGGACCCCGAGAGAAAAGGAAAATCCCTCTCCCGGCGGGAGAGGCCGTTCAAAGCGCCGCCGGCTCCTATTTCGGAGCGGGCGCGCCGGCTGGCGCGGGATCTATGGACGCGAGGTCGACGGTATAGACCCGGCGCCCGTTGCGCTTCTCAGTCACCTCGGTAAATCGCCCCGTCGCGACGCGACGGGTCGAGAAAGGGAACTTCGGAGCGACCGGATCGCGAGTCAGTCCTGAGAGGCACGGAAACGCCCGGGTCGCTGTGGCCGCAAGCTCGCCGTTCGGAAACAGAGCCGTAAAACTCCGCGTAAGTTCACGTGGACGCTTGACGAGTCACGGCCGCTTTTGAGAGGACTCGCCCCAGGCGCGCAGAACCGCATTGTGTTCCGGCTGTCATCTGTATTACGATCATGTATTACGGAGGCGCCATGGCGACGAGCGTGCGGATGGACCCGGCAACCGAGAGGCTCCTCGATCGCCTTGCGAACGCGCGCGGGTCCACCAAATCGGAGGTCATACGTGACGCTCTAAGATTGGCGGCGAGAACGGAGCGCAGCCCCCGGAAATCGCCACGACCTTATGATGCCGTCCGCGGAATCATCGGATCCGTGCGAGGCGGGCCGTCGGACATTTCCGAGCGAACGGGCCAACTGTTCCGCAGTCTCCTTCTCGATCGCGAGAGCAAGCGCTCTTGATCCTCGTCGACGCCGGGCCTCTGGTCGCCCTCATTCATGCCGACGACCGTCACCACGTCCCCTGCCGGGAAGCTCTGAAGAAGATGCGGGAACCACTCGGCAGCGTCTGGCCCGCCATCACCGAGGCGATGTATCTGCTGGGCTTCTCGTTCGCTGGCCAGGACGCCCTCTGGCGTTTTCTCGACACCGAGGCCATCAACATCCTGCCGCTGGATTCCGCAGACCTGCCACGAATGCGTGAGCTCATGCGAAAGTACCGAGACCTGCCGATGGATCTCGCCGACGCCGCCCTTGTGCGGGTCGCGGAGCGGGAAAGAACCTCGAGAATCTTCACGATCGATCGAAGAGACTTCGAGCTGTATCGACCGAAGGGAGCTCGACGTTTCGAGATTGTCCCGTGATGGTTGTCTCTCAGTCTCAGGGGGCGGTCTCTCCCTGCTAGGATCCCGACTAGAATCCGATGAAGCGGTTGAAGTTAGTCGATTCGTTTACGTCGAAACGGAGGTTGAGAAACATGAAGAACACCGTCCTACTCGCGATTGCGGCCCTGACGTTAGGCTCGAGCTATGCCCTTGCCCAGTCCCAGACAGAGAAAGAGGTCACTGAGACGATCGTCGCCTCGAATGCGTTCTCCAACAAGAACCTGAAAAGTAACCCGGACAACTACTCGGCAAAGGGCGCCCTGGAATTCTGGTCGAGCGGAGGCCTGCTGCAGGAGATCGCTCCCACGGGCCGGCCGGATGAGTACGAGGCGATCTCCATCCAGCCCAAGAACATCCGGGTCATCACACTCGTCGAGGGTCAGGCCGCCGTGGCGCATTACTACACGGAAGGTTCGATGAAGCCCAAAGGGTCCGCGGCGGTGAGCCACTACATGACGAGGGTCAGTCAGGTCTTCGTCAAGGAAGCGGGCAAGTGGAAGGTCCGTTCCTCGCACTGGTCGCCGATCACGGGAGGGATGGGCACGTCTCAGACGACCCAGTAACCGCGGTCGAAGCGGGCAAGTGGGTCGCCTCCGATCCGACCTGGCGGAGTAGCCCACCCTCTCCCGGCGGGCGGCGGGAGGGGGCAGGGCGATGGAGGAGCCCGGAGATTCCCCGCCGGATCCGGCGGTTAGTCGTGTTCCCGGGTGGGCCCGGAGCCTCCCTGCTGGCGCCCGGCCTCAGTACCGCCGTGCTTGTCGGGCGTGGGCTCAGGCCGCGCAGTCTCACCGCGCCGGGCGGCAGTTATGCGACTCCAGGCTTCCCCTACAGGATGGCCAGGTGGCCTGTCCGGCCTTGAGTTGACGCGCAGACCGCAGGGCGACCATCAAGAGAATTCGAGCGCTGGCGTTGTCCATGAACTGCGTGAACAGCTTCGTGTCGAGCTTCGGCACGGCTGTCAGGATTTTGGGTCACGCCTGATCTCCGCTCGGTTTACCGCTCGCACCTCGCGATTCGGTCCACCGGAGTTCTGCGCGGAGTTGCAGGTTTGCACGCCTGACACCCGACCGACCCACGCCTGACACCCGACCGACCTCTGCTGAAAGTCCCGTACCTTCTGTCGCCGGGGTGGCTCCGGATCGACCCCGGCTTCGACCCGTTGCGCAAGAACCCGCGATTCCAGAGGCTCGTCGCCGGCGCGATGTGATCGGCGGAGGCGCGAGCGACGCGGACGTTCTTGCAAGCGCGGCAAGGTCTGATGCAGACGGCTCTGGCGCAAGGCTCGAGGATCCGGGGGTTGCTGCGGGTGCACGGGATTAAGCGGTTACGGCCGGGCTTGCTGGCCGGAACAGGAATTCGCCGCGGGTCCGGCCGACATTCAAACGAGGGAGGCCCGCGCGACAGAGAGAGGTACCGATAGAGTCTGTCGCGAAGGGGAGGTTCAGGATTCTTGACCACCCAGGCAGCAGGATATACCCTGCCCGGTGTTCCTAAACACTCTTGCAGATCTTTCAGTTCTGAGCGTTTTTTCCGGGGAGGGAGAAGCCATGAAAACTGCCACCGGTTTCGCTGTAGCTCTTTTGGCTTTTGGAGGGGTGCTGTTCTTAGACCACAGCGCAGCCGCCCAGCCCGCGTTGCCGGATCTCATTGTGGATCAGGCCTCGCTTCGGCAGCACTGGGTCGTGCGCGTCGAGGACCTCCCGGCCACTTTTTGCAGTGTGCAAGAGGGAGGCGTCACGCCGGGCGAGCGCACGCTCCTGCGATTTACCGTCTCAACGCCGAACATCGGCGACGCGGACATCGCCCTCGGCGATCCTAACCTGCACATCGCCGCCAATGACGGGCTCTATGAGTTCGCGGCGTGCCACCAACATTTTCATTTCCGGCACTACGCGCTTTACCAGTTGATTGACCCCGCCACGGGATTCGTGTGGCGCGCCGCCAAACGCGGATTCTGCATGATAGACGTCGAAAAGTATCAACCGTATCCCGGTCCTTCGAACAACCAACGAAACTTCCTGGCCTGTGGAAGACCCGGAGTCCCCGGCAATCAGGGAATCAGTAAGGGTTGGGCCGACACGTACATCTGGAAGCTCGGTGGACAGTACTTCGTTCTCGATGGCGGAGACGGGCAGCCTCCGATTCCGCCCGGCCAGTACATCATCCGCATCACGGTCAATCCGCCGTTCGTGGCGGCAACCGGCGAGCCTTGTCCTAACCACGACTCACGGGGCTTGTGCCATCAGCTTGCGGAATCGGACTACGAAAACAATGTCTCCCAAATTACGATTACGATTCCGGATCACCCCGGGCGACAGGGGGTTGGACCGCTCAAGAATCAGCCCTCGATCACGAGCGAACCAGTCGATCACGAATAGGAAACCGGAGCCTGAGGCATTGCCCCGGAAAACGGAAACCCCGTGTCGCTGTCTCGCGACACGGGGTTTTGCATTGGGCGGGTAGCCGACTGGAGGCCATCTCAGCGCCGGTCATGATGCTGAGGGAGGCCCGCTGCCTGTGGAAACAGAAGGGGTCAACGCTGAATCGCTGCGCCTTCCCATACGCGCGAGCCCGCCGCGACAACTAGACAGCGACAACCTTGTGAAAAGGTACCAATGTCGCGACCTTTGCGCGTCGAGTACACGGGAGCGCTGTACCACGTCACCGCCCGGGGCAACGAGCGGCGGCCGATCTTTCGGGACGACGTCGATCGGGAAACAGAAGGGGTCAACGCTGAATCGCTGCGCCTTCCCATACGCGCGAGCCCGCCGCGACAACTAGTGGACTGTAACGGCTGATGTGGGAGTAATTCGTCTGGTGGGATCGAAGTACTTCCACTTCTCGGTTTTGGGTGATTGGTTGTAGTGGCGGATGTAGCGCATGAGTTTTCGCTTGAGGTCTGGGACCGAGGTG
>JBBQDF010000326.1:0-4069 GCA_038319475.1 Thermoanaerobaculia bacterium | reverse complement strand
CGCGTCCGGCGCCGCGGGACCGAACCGGAGAGCTTCCCGATACTGCAGCCGCTGGTCGATCAGCGCATCCAGAACGCGGCGGTGGTAGCCCGCGGCGTCTTCGCCCGGCTCCGGCCTCAAGGCGGAGAGCGCCATGGCCTTTCGGACGTCACTCTCAGGAATCGCCGCGTCATCGAGCGTCGCGGCGATCCGGTCGACGATGACGGCGGCCGCGCCGCGAGCGCACAGCATCCCGGCCACGGCGAACACGAAGGCCCTCGTCAGCGTTGGCATGCCGCCCCATGATAACGGCTCAAAACGGCTCAAACCGCATGGTAGCTTCGCCGGGTGGGCGGGCAAGGACGGCGCGGAAGTCTCTGGATCGTGGGCACTCCGATCGGAAACCTGGAGGACCTTTCGCCGCGGGCGCTCGCGACGCTGTCCCGCGCCGACGCGATCTTCTGCGAGGATACGCGCGTCACGGCGAAGATCGCCGCCCGCTTCTCGATTTCCGCCGCGCGGATCTCGTGTCCGGCCCCCCGCGAAAAAGGCCGGGTTCCGGAGCTTCTCCGGAGGCTCGAAGCAGGCGAGACCATCGCGTTCGTTTCCGACGCGGGAATGCCGGCGTTCTCCGATCCGGGGGAGGGCCTGGTCGCGGCCGCGGCAGATGCGGGATTTGCCGTTTACGTCGTCCCGGGCGCGTCGGCCGTCTCGGCCGCTCTCGCGCTGTCGGGCCTGCCCGCGGTCCCGCACACGTTCCTGGGGTTCCTGCCCTCCCGGTCGGGAGACAGGCGGCGTGTCCTCGAGGCGCGCATCGCTTCGCCCGACACGCTCGTCTGGTTCGAGTCCCCTCACCGGATTTCCGAGTCTCTGCGAGACGCCGCCGCGGTTCTCGGAGCGCGCCGCGCGTGCGTCGCCCGCGAGCTCACCAAGATCCACGAGGAGGTCGCGCGCGGGACCCTCCTTGAGCTTTCGGAAACATTTTCCGCTCCCGGAAAGGCCCGCGGCGAGATCACCGTCGTGGTCTCGGGCGCGGAGATTGCGAGGCCGGTCGCCGCCGACGACGACCTCGATGTTGCGATCCGCGCGGCCCTCTCGGAAGGTCGGGACAAGCGCTCGATCGCGCGGGACCTCGCCTCGCGGTGCGGCCGTCCCGCCCGCGAGATCTACGCGCGGGCCGTGGATCTGTCGCGCGGGGACGACGAACGGGGCGGTGAAGAGGGTGAGAGGTCAGGACTCAGGCGAGAACCCTGAACCCGTTTCCACCCTCAACCCTCAACTCTCAACTACCAACTTTCATCTCTCAACCTTCAACTCTCTCTCCACCCCGACTGCATCAGCCCTCTCCGGGCGTCTCCCTGCGGCTCCTCGCGGTGGCTTCGTTCAGGTCCACGGCGGCGGAGTCGAGCATCGCGAGCGCCTCCTTCGCGATGATGTCCGCGTCGCTCTCCGGCACGACCAGCTCGGAGGGGTCCGGCGCCTCCCTCCCGTCGAAGAGGCGCTGCTGGCGCGCGAGCTCGTTCGCGAGCGGCTCATAGATCTCCCGCCGTCCGTTCGAGTCGGCGTAATCCCAGAGGCCATTGGCGCAATGCCGGTCGTCCTCCCAGCCGGGGTGGTTGACGACGGGGTAGAGACAGATTCCCTGGAGCGGCACTCCGAGCTGGATCGACGCGCGCGTCTCCCGGCCGATGTAGCGGAGCCACTCGGGGCGTGCGTCGCCTTCGATGCCCGTCTCCGCTATGAAAAGGGGGCGGTGGTACCGCAGCCACACCTCTCGCATCATGTAGCGCAGCGGCAGATGCTGTGGATGCGACGGGACGAGGAGGTCCCCGTTGTGGATCCACTGATTCTGGACGTAGTAGTTCATTCCGAGGATGTCGAGCGCGTCTTCGCTGCCGCCGAGCTCGGGCCGCTTGCGCCCGGCAATCATGTCCCACGCCTCGAACTGCGATTGCCGGTAATTCTCGGCGACGCGGCGGTCCTGGGGTCGAGTCGGGTGGGCGATGATGTCGATGAGCGGCTCGGGCTGCACCAGCCGCGCCTTCGGCACGACGGCCCGGATCTCCGCCGTGCCGGCCAGCACGGCGCGGATGAACTGCGCCTTGAGCTCGTCGCCGCGCCCGTGGGCAAACGGGTTGAAGAACGCTACGTCCCCTCCCGCAAACGAGAGAAACGAGATCTCGTTGACCGGCGCGACGAACAGCGTCTGGTCGGTTTCCCCCGCGGCGAGCGTGGCGAACGCGCGGGCGAATTTCCGGAACCGCTCGATGAAGACCGGGCTGAACACGTCGACCCCGTCCGGGAACCCGAAGTGGAGGAGATCCCAGATGACGGTGGTCCCCGTTTCCCGGGCGGCCCGCAGCATGGGCACCACGCCGCTCCAGTCGTATGCGCCGCCTCCGCGATCGACGCGATACCACGGCACGCCGTCCCGGGCGCCCGCGATTCCGACCGTATGGAGCGCCTGGTAGTCCTGGAGCGCAAACCGTTCATGATCTGTCGAGAGCAGGAGGTCCAGCCTCCCGCGGTCGCGCCCCCTCAGGTGGGTCGAGCATTCGAAGCCGCCGAGAAAGACACTTCCGAAGAGCGGGGCGGAAGCGCTCAAGGGCAAGAGTCGAGGGTTGAGAGTTCACGGTTGAGAGTTGGGCCCGACGGAACGCGGAACGCGGAACGCGGAACGCTCAACCCTCTCCTGCGACCGCGTCCCCGTCTCACCAATCCATCCGCGCCAGGATTCCCGCGTAGACTTCGATCCCGTCCCAGAGGTTCTGCAGCCGCAGGTTCTCGTTGGAAGCGTGCTGGTTGTTGTCGTGGTTCGCGATCGGAACCCCGACGGCGGGCGTGCCGAGCTTTTCGCGGAAGATGTACATCGGGATGCTCCCCCCGAGCATCGGAAGCGCGACGATCGGCGCTCCGGCGGCTTCCTCGACGACGCGAAGGAGCGCGCGGGACGGCGGCAGGTCCATCGGCGTGCGCGAGGCGGGATAGCCGCTGCCCCACACGACCTTCGCCAGTCGCGCGTTCCCCTTACGCGCCGAGGCATCCGGGGTCCCGCGGACGATCGTGAACCCTCTCGCGCGAATGTGGTTCTCGACTGCCGCCCGGGCCGTCTCCGGCGTCATGTCGGGGACGAGGCGAAAGTCGATCGCGACCGTCGCTTCGGTCGGTATGGAGTTGGTGGACCGCGCCCCCGTCTCGCCGCCCGAAATTCCGTGGACGTTCAAAGCCGGCCGCTGGATCGCGGCGAGGAGAGATTCTCCGCCGCCTTCGGGCTGACCGATCCCGAGCTCCTCGCGCAGGGCCACATCGACGTCGGGCGCGGCCGCGAGGGCGCGCCGCTCGAGCTCGCCGAGCGGCCGCACCGCGTCGGAAAAGCCGGCGATCGTGATTCGCCCCTCGTGATCCCTCATGCTGGCGATCAGGCTCGCGAGCTGCGCCGTCGGGTTCGGCGCCCAGTTCCCGTAGTGCCCGCTGTGCAGCCGCCGTGTCGCTCCGTAAAGCGTGATCGCCAGGTCCGCGATTCCCCGCGCGCCGAAGTAGACCTGCATGCGGCGGGACTGGTGGACCGGGCCGTCGAAGAGGATCCACAGGTCCGCTTTCAGTTTCGCGCGGTAGCGATCGAGAATCTCGGCCAGATGCGGCGAACCCGCTTCCTCCTCTCCCTCGAAGAAGAACTTGAGATTCACGGCGGGCCGGACACCGGCGGCACGCAGGGCATCGAGCGCCGTGAGAAGCCCGACGACCGGGGCCTTATCGTCGCTCGCGGAGCGGCCGTAAAGCCGCCACTCCGGAGGGATCGGCGCGCGCAGGTCCTCGAGACGGATGTCCCGTCCGCCGGATTCGAGCGGCGCGTCGCGCAGGACCGGTTTCCACGGGTCTCCCTTCCACTCCGCGGGCACGACCGGCTGCCCGTCGTAGTGCGCGTAGAGCACGACCGTCCTTCGGGCGCCCGGCGCCGCGAGCTCTCCATAGACGACCGGAGGAGCGCCGGACACGCGGAGAAGCTCGGGGCGGATCCCGCGCTTTTGAAGGATCGACGCGACCTCTGCCGCGCTCTTCTCGATGTTCTCCGTGTCGGACGCCACGTTCG
>JBBQDF010000325.1:0-4085 GCA_038319475.1 Thermoanaerobaculia bacterium | reverse complement strand
TCCGGAAAAGGACTCGACCGGCGCCTGGAGACGCATCGTCATTTCCTTCTCGGACGCGTTGGTCTCGAGCTTTTTTTCAGCGGTCAGACGCGCGAGAACCGCGGTGACCTCGGGAGCTCCGATGGACTCGTCCCAGAGCGCCCCGGCCTCCTCGGGCAGGAGCGAGAAGAGGCGCTGATCGAGCCACGCCTCGTCGATGGCGTCCGGGGGCGCGGGCTCGCGGAAACGACCGAGCGACGCCTCGCGGCGGTAGAAGGCGACTCCGATCAGCAGAGTGCCGAGGAGGAGCGTGGCGAAGATCGCCGCGCGGACCCCCCTCGTCGTCCCCGCCCGGACCGATGCCGGCGCCCCGGCGGCCACCGCGCGCGCGAGTTCCGCGTGCACGACGAAGTCCTCCCCCGCCGTCAGCGAACGGGCGGTCCGGTGCCGCGCGAATCCCGCCGGCGCGGTCCAGGCAGGATCGAGATCGAGATCCACCGAGAAGCTTTCAATCGGCTGCTTCGCGGCAGGGAGCGCGAAGTTGTGGTCGAGGACGTATCGATCGCCCTGCTTCAGGAGCACTCCCGAGATCGTGTAGGCGATCTCGTATCCGATCGGGGTGTGATCGAACGAGGGTTCCGAGGGAAGGCGGCTCCGCCAGCGTAAAGTATTGGCGTCCGTCATGGCGTAGTGGTCGAGGGCGCCGAGATCGCCGCGCACGAGGTCGCGCGCGGCGGCCTCCGTGGCCGGATCGAAGCGCCGCATGCCCTCGAGCGAAAGTGCCTGGCCCGGGAAGAGGCGGAAGACCCTCTCGCCGCCGTTCCAGTCGCCCGTGAAGACCATGACGTGGCGCTCGACCAAGTGGAGCCGGCCGTCGGCATCGAGCCGCGCGGCCACGTCGAGCGCCCGCCAGTGGAGCTCTTTGTCGGCCCGGGCGATGCTCGACCCCATACCGAGGACGAGAATCGCCCCGGCGAGAACGCGCGCGCCGAACCGGAATTGGATTGTCGAGGCGGGCATTGGCGGGGATTCTAGGCGAGACTCGCCCGGGCCGCCCGGCGAGCCAGGCCCAGGGCGCGGCAGGCCGCGGGCGTCCTCTCGCCCCGGGGCAGCGGAGGGGTCGGCGGAAGGGAGCTAGCTCGCGCGGCGGCGCGGGGCCGCCTTCTTCGGTTTCGCCGCCAGGCGGGGAGCCTTGCGGGCGGCGCCCTCCGCAGAAACCAACGCCGCCGACGGCTGCCCCGTTTCGACGGACCCTTCCGCCAGCGAAGACGGGGATCCGGGCGTTCGGGAACGGCTCTTCCTGGCCGCGGTCGCCTTTCCCGCCGACGGCGTCGACGGCAGAAAAATGTCCTGCATCTCGGGAATCGGTCCCGCTTCCTTCTCGAACCCGCACCCGGCCTTGTCGCACGCGAAGACGTTTCCGCCCTTGCGCTCCCGGTGGAGCAGGTAGGAATTCCCGCACTGAGGGCAGGCCTCCGGGATCGGCCGGACCGACAGAGTGAAGTCGCACGCGGGATAGTTCACGCAGCCGTAAAAGGGACGGAAGCGGCCGCGGCGCTCGGCGATGACCCCGCCGTCCTTGGGACAGCGGACGCCCGTGTCGCGGACGGGCTTCGGGGGCTTATACCGGCAGGCCGGATAGTTCGAGCAGGAGACGTACGCGCCGAACCGGCCGTGCCGTTTGACGAGCGCGTGCTGGCAATCGGGGCAGTTCTCCCCTGTCGGCTCGTCGGGCCGCGCCTCGGCCTTGCCTCCCGCCATCACGACGTTCACCACGTTGCGGCACTTGGGGTACGCGGTGCAGCCGAGAAACGCGGACCCGGAGCGGCTCTGGCGCAGCTTCATCGGCGAGCCGCACTCCTCGCACGTCGTGCTCTCGAGTTCCGTAGCGTCGACGACGTCCTCTTCGGGGTCGGGGATGTTCTCCGTGAACGTGCAGGTCGGGTATCCGCTGCAGGCGACGAAGAGGCCGTTCTTGCCCATTCGGAGCTTCAACTTCTTTCCGCACTTGGGGCAAGCCTCGGAGGTGGCGGGCACGAGCGGGAACGACAGGAGCTTGCGCGCTTCCGCCAGAGGAATCCCCGCTTTTCCCGAGACCATTTCCTCGAGCGCCCGGTTCCTGTCGGCCGTGAATGTCTTGTCAAACTCGGCGATCGCCGTCTTCCACGGAAGAGTGCCGTCTTCCACTTCGTCCAGCCGCTCTTCCATGCGCGCGGTGTAGGAGGTCTCGAAGAAATCTCCGAAGTACGGCAGCAGAAGCTCGATCACGGTGCGCCCCAGGGCCGTCGGGATGAACCGGCGGTCCTTCTTCCGCACGTATTCGCGGTCTTCGATCTTGCGCAGGATCTCGGCGTAGGTCGAGGGACGTCCGATGCCGTTCTCCTCCAGGAACTTCACGAGGGAGGCCTCGTTGAATCGGGGCGGAGGCTGCGTGGATTTCTTTTCCGGGATGACCGCGGCGAGCTTGAGCGTCTCCCCTTGCGCCAGCGGCGGAAGGCGCGAGCCCTCCTTCTCCCTGTCCTTCTCGGAACGGTCGCTTTCGTCTTCCTCCTCCGCGGCGACCCCGTAGGCGGCGAGCCAGCCCGGGGACTTCAACGTCGATCCGTTCGCGCGATAGACGGCCTGGCCGGCGGAGATGTCGGCCGACGTGGTGTCGTACACGGCTGGGTTCATCTGGGACGCGACGAAGCGCTCCCAGATCAGGCGGTAGACCTTCGATTCGTCAGGCGCGAGAGAGTTCGCGACCTTCTCCGGGGGCAGATCGAGATAGGTTGGCCGGATCGCCTCGTGCGCGTCCTGCGTGTCCCGCCGGCTCTTGAAGAACCGAGGTGACTCCGGAAGCGTGTCGGGGCCGTATTTCGCGGCGATGTGCTCGCGGACCCCCGTCAGCGCGTCATTGGAAACGCGCGTCGAGTCCGTGCGCATGTAGGTGATGAGACCGACGGTTCCGCGGCCGGGAATCTCGCGGCCCTCGTACAGCCGTTGCGCGACCTGCATCGTCCGGCGGACCGCAAACCCGAGGCGCCGGGCCGCGGCCTGCTGCAGCTGGGAGGTGATGAAGGGCGGGGCGGGATTCTTCTTGCGCTCGGCGGTCTCGACCCTCGTGACGGTCCACGCGGCGTTCTCGACGTCTTCCCGGACGCGCGTCGCCGCGGCCTCCGAGTCGAGCCGCGGGTCCGTCCCGTCGAACTTCAGCTTCGTGCCTTCAAAGGAGACGAGCCGGGCGGGGAACACCGGGGGCGTCCGGCCCTCGAGCTCCGCATCGACCGTCCAGTATTCGACGGCGCGGAACGCCTCGATCGCCTGCTCCCTCTCGCAGATGATCCGCAAAGCCACAGTCTGGACGCGGCCCGCGGAGAGGCCCCGCCAGATCTTCTTCCAGAGCAGGTCGGAGACTTCGTAGCCGACCAGCCGGTCGATGATGCGCCGCGCCTGCTGGGCGTCCACCTTGCGGGCGTCGATCTCCCCGGCATCCTCCATGGCCTGCAGAACGGCCTTCTTCGTGATCTCGTTGAACCGCACGCGCTTGAAGAAGGTGTCCTTGCCGCCCGCGCCCTTGCCGGATCCTTTCAGGGACTCGTACAGGTGCCACGAGATCGCCTCTCCCTCGCGGTCGGGATCGGCGGCCAGATACACGGCGTCAGACGTCCGCGCGGCCTTTTTGAGGTCCGCCAGGGTCTTTTCCTTCCCCGCGAGGACCTCGTAGGTGGGCTCGTAGGAGTCGCTTCGGTCGACCCCCAGGCCCTTCTTGGGAAGGTCGCGGACATGGCCGTAGGAGGCGAGGACGCGAAAGTCCCGGCCGAGAAATTTTTCGAGGGTCTTCGCCTTCGCCGGCGACTCGACGATCACGAGGGAACGCGTCATAGGGAGGTTCGAAACTGGCATATCCGCGCGGAAAGCGCAAACGCCGGGTCTCTCCGCGTCCCACAACAGAGGCCTATTCCGCACATGTAAACCGCTAATTCTAAATGGTTTAGTTGGCTCGTCCGGGCGTCGGGCGCGAAGAAGCGGCGCAGGGCTCCGCCGCCCCGCGCCCCCCTACCGGCCGGATAGCGGACGGGTCGGGGGCAGCCGGTTTTCGGGCTCTTATTGCGCAACCGGACCTT
>JBBQDF010000324.1:0-4092 GCA_038319475.1 Thermoanaerobaculia bacterium | reverse complement strand
CCAAGGCCGGGACTCCGACGATGGGCGGTCTTCTCATTCTCCTCGCCGTGATCGTCGCGACGCTCCTCTGGATGGACCTTTCCAACCGCTTCGTCTGGATCGCCCTCGGGACGATGATCGCGCTCGGGGCGGTCGGGTTCGCGGACGACTTTGTCAAGTTCGCCCGCCGGCGAAACCTGGGTCTGACCGGCCGCGGCAAGCTGCTCCCGCAGATCTTCGTCGCGCTCGCGATCGCCTGGACGATCCGCCAGTGGGCGGGGCACGGGAGCATCTCGACCGTCGTCACGTTTCCTTTTCTGAAACGGCTGGTCGTGGACCTCGGGATCCTGTACCTGCCGTTCGTCGCGATCGTCGTCGTCGGCGCGTCGAACGCCGTGAACCTGACCGACGGCCTGGACGGACTCGCGATCGGATCCGTAGGCATCGCGGCCGGCACCTACGCGATCCTCGCGTACGTGACGGGCAACGCGGTCGCCGCCCGGTACCTGCAGATCCCGTTTGTTCCGCAGAGCGGCGAGCTCGCCGTATTCTGCGGGGCGATCGCCGGCGCTTCTCTCGGCTTTCTCTGGTTCAACTGCCACCCCGCGGAAATCTTCATGGGCGACGTCGGGTCGCTTCCGCTCGGCGGCGGGATCGCGGCGGTTGCCGTGATGACGAAGCACGAGGTCCTGCTGGCGATCGTGGGTGGCCTCTTCGTTCTCGAGGCGCTTTCTGTCATCGTGCAGGTGGTTTCGTTCCAATCCAGGGGAAAGCGGGTCTTCCGGATGGCGCCTCTCCATCACCACTACGAGCTCTCGGGCTGGGCCGAGTCGCGGGTGATCATCCGGTTCTGGATCCTTGCGATCCTGTTCGCCGTGGTCGGCCTTTCGACGCTGAAGCTCCGATGACGAGACCCCTCCCGTCCGGGCGCGTCCTGCCGCAGCGGATCGCGATCCTCGGCTTCGCGCGCAGCGGCCGCGCGCTCGCGGATGCGCTGCTCGACCGCGGCATCCAGGTTTCAATCGGGGATCGCGCACCCGAGTCCGCCTTCCAGGGCCTCGAGACGCTGCGGGCCCGCGGCGCGAAGCTCTTCCTCGGGGGCCCCGGCGAGGGTTTTCTCGACGGCGCCGGCTGGCTTGCGGTTTCGCCGGGCGTCCCGCTCTCGGCGGCGCCCGTCCGGAAGGCGCGGGAGCGGGGAATTCCCGTGTCGGGCGAGCTCGAGATCGCGTGGGAGATCGCCGAAGCGGAAGTCGAGGGGACCAACCGCTGGGTCGCGATCACGGGGACGAACGGCAAGTCCACGACCACGGCGTGGATCGCCGACATCCTGAAGCGCTCGGGCCGCCCGGCGGCGCTGGCGGGAAACATCGGCGTGCCGCTGTCCGCCTTCCTCTCGCGGCGGGAGCCGCGCGACTTCGTCTGTGAAGTGTCCTCCTTCCAGCTCGACACCGCGGAGTGGTTCAAGCCCGACGTCGCGGTGCTGACGAATGTCACACCCGACCACCTCGACCGCTACACGGGATTTGCCGAGTACGCGGCCTCGAAGGAGCGCGTGTTCGCCCGTCAGGACGACGACGACTTTTCCGTCGTCAACGCCGACGATCCGGTCGCCTCCGCCGCGCGGACCCGCGGCCGCCGGGTGCCGTTCTCGCGCGCGCGACGGACGGAACGCGGCGCGTGGCTCGAGAACGGGTCCATCTTCTCCTCGATCGGGGGCGGGTCGCGGCCGGTTCTCCTGGCGGGCGAGCTTTCGCTTTCGGGAGCGCACAACGTCGAGAACGCCCTGGCGGCGCTCTGCGCGGCGGAGTGCCTCGGAGTCGAGGACGACGCGATCCGGGAGGGGCTGACGGAGTTTCGCGGCCTACCGCACCGCACCGAGCTCGTGGTGGAGGCGGGCGGTGTGCGCTGGGTCAACGACTCCAAGGGAACGAACGTGGACGCGACGAAAAAGTCGCTCGAGGGCCGCGCTCGCGCTTCTGTCGTCCTGATCCTAGGTGGCCGGGACAAGCACGGGGACTTCGCCGCGCTCCTGCCTCTCGTCGGGCACGCGGCGCGGCGCGTCCTGACCGTCGGCGAGGCGGCGGAGACGATCGAGAAAGCCTTCGGCAACGCCGTAGTGACCGAGCGCGTGGGCACGATGGACCGGGCGGTCGCCCGCGCCGCGGAGGTCGCACGGCCCGGCGACACGGTCCTGTTGTCCCCGGCGTGCGCATCCTTCGATCAGTATTCGAATTTCGAAGAACGCGGCGAGCACTTCGCGCGGCTCGCCCGCGCGGCCGCCGCCGCGGTCACTGCCGCCGGGAGCTCCCTTGGCCCGTAAGCTGACCAGCGACAAGGTCCTGTTCGCCGCGCTCATCGCGCTGTCTCTCTTCGGGTGCGTGATGATCTACAGCGCGTCCGCCGTGTCGGCCGCGCAGAGCGGCGGAAATCCGTACCGGTACCTGGTGAAGCAGATGTTCGCCCTGGTCGCGGGCGGTCTCGCCGCGTTTGCCGTCTACCGGACCGATTACCGCCGGTTTTCGAGGCCCTGGATCGTGTACGGGACATTCGGGATCGCGTGGCTGCTCTGTGTGGGCGCCCTGTTCCACCCGCCGATCAACAACGCCCGGCGCTGGATCCCGCTCGGGCCCGTGATGCTGCAGCCCTCGGAGATGTTGAAGATCGGTCTCGCGCTGGTCCTCGCCTCTTTGCTCGCGAAGAAAGTCGAGGAGACCGGCGATCCGGAACGCGCGATGGTCGCGTCGCTCGTCTTCACGGGAGCCGCCGCGGGCGTCGTCATCCTCGAGCCCGACATGGGGACGGCGGTTTGCTATGTGATGCTCTGCACGGTCCTGTTCTGGCTCTCGGGCGTCCGCGCCCGGTTTTTCGCGATCGGCGCCGCGGGTCTCATTCCGCTGTTCGCCGCGCTGGCTTTCTCCGCGAGCTACCGACGCGCGCGCCTGCTCTCGTTTTTAAAACCGGAAGCCGACCCTCTCGGCGCGGGGTTCCAGGCCATTCAGTCGCTGATCGCGGTCGGAGCCGGGGGCCTCGCGGGCAACGGCCTCGGAGGCGGAAAGCAGAAGCTCTTTTTCCTTCCCTACCCGCACACGGATTTCATCTTCGCCATCGTCGGCGAGGAGCTGGGGTTCTTAGGCGCGGTCGCGGTCGTCGTGTGCTTCGGCATCGTCGCCTGGCGCGGGCTGCGCGTGGCGCGCCGCGCTCCCGACCTCTTCGCCTCCTATCTGGCGGCGGGTGCGACGGCCCTGCTCGTCGTGCAGGCGTTCATCAACGTCAGCGTCGTGCTGGCCCTGGTGCCGACCAAGGGGATTCCTCTTCCGTTCGTCTCCTACGGCGGATCTTCGCTGGTCGCCTCATGGATCGCGGCGGGACTCATCTTGAACATCTCGCAGCACGAAGTGAGCGCAGTCGAAAGTTGAGAGTTGAGAGTTGAGAGTCGAGAGGTTGAGAGTCCGCAAATTGAACCGAGAAACTGAAAACTGAAAACTGACAAGTCCTCGGAAGGTGCCTACGTGATCGCGGCCGGAAAAACGGGGGGACACATATTTCCCGGGATCGCGCTCGCGCGGGAGATCCGCGCCCGTCGGCCGGATGCTCCGATCGTCTTCATCGGGACGCCGGAAGGTCTCGAGCACCGTCTCGTTCCCGAGGCTGGATTTCCGCTCGAATCCGTCCGTGCCTCCGGGTTCGTCGGAAAATCGCCCGTCGCGCGCGTCCGGGCCCTCATTAATCTGCCGCTCGGGTTTTTCGAGGCGCGGCGGATTCTTCGGCGCCATCGGGCCCGCGCGGTGGCCGGAATGGGCGGTTACGTGAGCGTCCCGGTGCTCGCGGCGGCGCGGTCTCTCGGCATTCCGACGCTCGTACACGATTCGGACGCGCTCCCCGGCGTGGCCTCGCGGCTCTTGAACCGCATCGCCACGCGGACGGCGGTGGGGGTTGCCGAGGCGAACCGCCGCCTCGCCAGGCCCGCAATCGTGACCGGCACGCCGGTCCGTCCCGAGTTCCTGGCCGCGTCCGGCGAGCAGGGCGCGAAGGGGCGCCCCGGTCGGGTGCTCGTGTTCGGCGGCAGCCAGGGCGCCTCCGTCTTGAATCGTGCGATGGCCGAGGCCTCGCGGA
>JBBQDF010000323.1:0-4095 GCA_038319475.1 Thermoanaerobaculia bacterium | reverse complement strand
TCGACCGCGTGCGGCTGCTGGATCTACTCGGGCGTTTTTCCCGAGCCCGGCCACAACAAGGCCGCCGGCCGCGCGTCTCACGACTTCTACGGCCGCGGCTGGGGCTACGCCTGGCCGCTCGACCGCCGCGTCCTCTACAACCGCGCCTCCGCGCGGCCGGACGGGACGCCGTGGAGCGAGCGCAAGAAGCTCGTGTGGTGGGACGACGGGGCGCGGTGCTGGACGGGAAACGACGAGCCGGACTTCACGAAGTCGAAGCCGCCCGACTACCGCCCGGCGCCGGATGCGCGGGGGGACGCCGCGATTGCCGGGGACGCGCCTTTCTTCATGCATCCGGACGGTATGGGCTGGATCTGGGTCTCCTCGGGGCTGAAGGACGGACCGCTGCCCACGCACTATGAGCCCCTCGAGTCGCCGGTCGGAAACGCGCTGTATCCGCGGCGGGAGAAGAACCCCGCGGCGGCCACGCTCGAGGGGCCGTCGAATCGCTACGCCGCGTCTCCCGACCGCCGCTTCCCGCACGTCTTGACGACCTACCGGCTCACGGAGCACCACACGGCGGGCGGAATGTCCCGCACCCTCTCGCATCTGGCGGAGCTGCAGCCTGAGCTCTTCTGCGAGATCTCTCCGGACCTGGCGCGCGAAGCGGGAATCGAGCACGGAGGGTGGGCGACGATCACGACCGGCCGCGGGATCGTCGAAGCTCGCGTGCTCGTGACCGCCCGCATCCCGTCCCTGACGATCGACGGGCAGACCGTGCATCAGGTCGGACTCCCCTATCACTGGGGCTCGCGCGGCCTCGTCACGGGGGACGCCGTCAACGACCTGATCGCGTTGTCTCAGGAGCCGAACGTGCGCATCATGGAGTCCAAGGCGCTCGAATGCCGGATCGAGCCGGGACGCCGCCCTCGCCGCGCCGCCGCGATCGATCAGCTGGATCGCCTGATGGAAGAACCGGCGGGGCGCACGTGAGCGCCGCCGAAATACCGCTCCCGCTCAGGCCGCGGGTCACGGGCTTTTTCACGGACTCGACGCTCTGCATCGGCTGCAAGGCGTGCGAGGTCGCGTGCAAGGAATGGAACGACATTCCCTCGGATGGCTTCGTCTGGAGCGGGCTGTCGTACGACAACACGCTGGCGCTCGGGCACTCGACGTGGCGGCACGTGAAGTTCGTCGAGCGGCTGCCCGCATACGGGTCGGGCGGGTTTGCGAGCCCCGACGTCTCGTGGGAGTTTTCCTCGGACGTCTGCAAGCACTGCGAGGTCGCGGGCTGCCTCGAAGCATGCCCCACCGGGGCCATCGTCCGGACGGAGTTTGGCGGCGTCTACATCCAGCCGGACGTCTGCAATGGCTGCGGTTATTGCGTCGTGTCGTGTCCTTTCGGCGTCGTCGACCGGCGTCCGCACGACCGGGCGTTCAAGTGCACGTTCTGCTACGACCGGCAGAAGGCGGGGCTCGTGCCGGCCTGCGCGAAGGCGTGTCCGACCGAGTCGATCCGGTTCGGGGAGCTCGAAGTCCTTCGGCGGGACGCCGCGGCGCGGCTCGAAGAGCTTCGCGCGAGAGGGATCGACGACGCGGTCGTCTACGACCCGCGGGACACGAGCGTCGGCGGCATCCACGCGTTCTTTCTCGTGCGCGGAGATCCCAGGATGTACAACCTGCCCGACCGGCCCGAAGTCCCGACCGTGCGGCTCGGTCCCGCCTGGCGCAGCGCGGCGGGGACGGCGGCCGCGATCCTGACCGCCGCCGTCGGAGCGTTTCTCCTGGGAGCGCGGCGGTGACCGAACGCATTCCCGATGCGAAGAGCGAGAGGAGCCTCGAACAGCTTCGCCAGGACGCCAGCCGCGACGGCGTGGTTGCGCGCGAGGGCATCCGCCCCGCCGGCGCGCCGTTTCCCATGCCGTCCGCGGAGACGGGCTACTACGGCGTGCCCCTCTTGAAGCAGCCGACGTGGACATGGGAGGTGCCGATCTATTTTTTCGTCGGAGGGGCGGCGGGCGCCACCGCAGCGCTCTCCGCCGCCGCGCGCTGGACGGGCGCCGATGCCGGGCTCGTCCGGCGGGCGCGCTGGATCGCAGCGGCGGGCGCGGCGCTCTCGCCCCCCCTCCTGATCTCGGACCTCGGCCGTCCCGGGCGGTTCTTGAACATGCTCCGCGTGGCCAAATGGCAAAGCCCGATGTCGGTCGGCGCCTGGACGCTCGTCGCGTTCTCGACGTCCGCATCCGCCGCGGCCTTCGCGGACCTTCTCGATCGGCGACTGCGCGGAAACGTTCCGGCGCGCGTCGTCGCCGACGCAGCGGGAGCCCTCTCCGCCGTCACGGGTCTCGGGATGGCGACGTACACCGGCGTCCTCCTCGGCGCGACGGCGATTCCAGCGTGGTACGAGAATGCGGCCCTCCTTCCCGCGCACTTCGGCGCGTCGTCGCTCGGTTCCGCCGCCGGGCTGCTGGAGCTGTCGGGAAGCCGCGAACCGGCCTTAAACGCGCTCGGACTGGCCGCGGCCGCCGCCGAGATCGTCGTCGGCGCTTCTCTCGAATCCCGCCGGGGCCGCTCGCTCGAGCCGCTGAAGACGGGGCGCGCCGGCGCCCTCATCCGGGCCGGCGGTCTTCTATCGGGCCCCATCGCCTTTTGTCTTCGCGCGCTCGGGTGGCGCAGCGTCCGGATGCGGCGCGCGGCGAGCGTCGCGGCCATTGCGGGCTCGCTCTGCACGCGGGTCGGCTGGGTGGCCGCGGGCCGCGTCTCAGCGCGCGATCCGATTCCGGCCTTGAACGGCGGCGCAAACGGCCCCCTCTCCCGGGAAGAGGAGGGAGAGACCTCCGGCTAGGATTCGCGCCCTTCCTTAGCGGCGCCGCAGGACCACGACGATCGAGGATCGACGGATGTTATTGGCCTCGGGCGGAGGCAAGCCCGGCGCGGCGGGTTTTCAGCAGAGTCTGCGCGGCGTTTCCGTGGCCACTATCATTCCGTCTTCGAGGGAGGCGTTATGCCGGAGTACCTTTACCCGGGCGTTTATCTGGAAGAGACATCCCCACCCCCGAGGCCCATCCCGGGGGTCTCCACGTCGACCGGCGCTTTCACACTCGAGGCCGTCAGCGGCGATCTGAAACGCGTCGTCCGGGCTTACGCGCCGGATTGGACCGCCTCGCAGGGCTCCGACCCGGGCATCACGTTTCTCGAATTGTTCGCCTTTCTCACCGAAACGCTTCTCCCCCGCAACACGCGGTTGACGGAGGAAGCGCGGGACGCCGCCCGGCGCGCCGCGGCCGCCCTCGCCGCGCTGGCGCCGATTGCAGCGCACGACCCCGATTGCAATGAGCCGGTGAATCGTCCCGTGTTCTTCGCAGGACGTCTCCTCGACTCCGCCGCCCTGACCGCCGAGCAGGACTACCACCGGGAGAAGCTGCGCCGCCACAACCGGGCGCTGATCGGGTACGGAACCGTTTCGGGCCTCGACGTGCGCGTCGATGGCGCGGGTCGGGGAGGCGCGTCGATCGCGATAGAGGCCGGGTATGCGATCGATAAGAGGGGGGAAGAAATTTCATTTCCGTGCGCCGTGAGTGTGCCCCTGCCCGAGAGTCTGGACGCCGGGTTGGTCAGTCTGCGTTTCTGGGAGCATCCGTCGGGGACCCCCGGAGAGATGGAGGAGGCCTGCCTCATCGCCATCGGTCCGGAAGTCCCGGATCCCGCCGTCCCCCTGGCGCGGCTGGTCCGCTCCGCGGACGGTTGGCGGGTCGACCCGGACTTCGTCCGCCCCCGAGTGTCGAAAGGGTCGTGAAGGCCGTGAACTCCCAACTCTCAATTCATCATTCCGGGCCGTCGCCGCGCTCGACCTGTGGGTCTCGGAGTCGCTCCCGCGGACTCAGCGAGGGGGGCCGGCGGCGGTCCAGGCGTCCGAGACCCGTCTCCCCCGCTCGATGTCGTCGACGACCAGGATGAGGCGGTTCTCATGGTCGCTGTAGAGGACCTCGATGTTGACTCCCGCGTCCGCCATCCGGCGGCAGATGGCGCCGAGTTGTCCCGGCCGGGGGGGGGGGGGGTGTTTTTTTTTTTTGGGGGGGTGGGGGGTGGGGGGCGGGGGGGTGGGGATGAGAAAGA
>JBBQDF010000322.1:0-4100 GCA_038319475.1 Thermoanaerobaculia bacterium | reverse complement strand
GGAGTAGAGCGCGGCGTTGCCGTTCAAGGAAGCTGTGCCGTCGCGAAGGCCGGCCTCCGGGCCCGGGTCCTCGTCCCACTGGTTGCCAAGGACTTGATGGCCGAGGAACTGGGTAACGATTCCGAGGGACTTGCAACCGCGCACCTGTTCTGCATTCATGGAGACGAAACAGCCCCCGCTTTTTTGGCGTGTTCAGCGGCGCGAGTGGCTCGGATCCCTTTCTCCTCGGGCGTCAACGGGCTGCAGCCTGTAAGCGCCGGAACTTCCCCTTCCCTACACCATTGCCCAGCGTGGTAGAGCACCCAAGCGCTAGCACCAGTCCTGCGAGAAGTTGGGCAAAAATCTTCATGCTCACCGCCTTTTGATAGTGAACGCTATTCACAAATAGCTCCGGTCTCGTTCCAAAGAGCGACCTCACAAGTGCCTCCGACCGCGCCGTGGCGGGGAGAGATCCGCCGTCGGGCCGGAGACGCCCGCGAGACGTACCCGCTCGATCTCTTCGACGGGGATCGTGACGCGCCGCCCGAACCGAGCAACTCGCACAAGGCCCGAGTCCGCCAGTCGGTAGGCGGTGCGGCGGGAGATGCCCCACTCGGCGGCAGCGGCCGCGACGCTCCAGTTAGCGGCCACTCTGCACCAACCCCGCACCCCTCAGCCACCGCGCCACGCAACTCCCTGAGCCCGCGGTCCCAAGGGCTCGGCGAACAGGATCACGCGCGACCTCCGCACGATTCTCGATCGTCTCCAGCGGGAAGAAGTCCTCCAGCCGCGGGCCTGGTTCTCGAAGCTGCAAGAGATCGCCCTCGGAGACGCTCCCGATCGCGTCGCCGCACTCCGTTCTGCTCGGCTACACGTACGGCGGCCCGCCGAGCCGGTTGGAGATCACGCACTCGCCGAGCGCCTCCGCCGAAGAGTTGCTCGTCGCGATCGCGAGGTCGGAAGCGTACCGCCAGAATCTCGAAGCGCTCGAACGCCGCCGCCTCTCCGCCGGTTCAGTCGCGGTCGCGGCCGAGGAGCCCGACGAAGGCGTATGATCGCCGACGAGCTTCTGCTCTTGCTCCTGTCTACCGGCGGCGAAATCGGCATCCCCTACACGCCGTCCGCCGCCCTCTTCATCACCGCGGGACGCTGCTCCGGCACCTCCTTGATCGCTGCGGAGCATATTGAGCGGCGCTCCCGAGCGATTGAGATCGACCCCGAATATTGCGATGTCGTCCATTGCGCCCCCGAGGTACGGGCCGACTGCGAAGCACTACTCCGCCTTGCGAGCGCCCCGCCCTGAACAGAAGGCCGCCGCGAAGGGAGGGGAGCCTCAGAACAACGGATCGGTTATTGGCTGCACACGCAGCACGAAGATGCACGAGCCAGTCATCTGTCCGACTTGGCAACGAAGGCTGAGGCCGGCGCCCGCTCCCGAATTGTTGACGAGCTTGATAGTGGTTCCTTGGTATGCATTCAGCGCCTGAATCCCGGTCGGCGCCGAAACGATCGTCCACTGAGCGGCCCACATGTCGTTGCTGCAAGTCGCCGACCCGCCGCCGCAGGTGTTGAACCCGCCGCCCGTCCCCACGTTCACGATTGCCCCCATCGACGCAGGCGCTCCCGTGACCGTGCTCACGACGGGAATCACGCTTACCACTTCGAAAATGAAGTTTGTGGGAACGCCAATAACCAATGCGGTTGTCGCAGGGTTCGATGCGCCCGTGACCGCCGAGGAGTAACCAAAAGTCGTGGCAAGAACAGGTCCCGAAACGAGAAGCGCGAATGCTGCGATCAACATCAGACGATGAAACCTCATGGAATCCTCCTTTTGAATTCCACGGATTGTCTCACCGTTCTGTCTCGCTGCCATCGATAGTCCCGGCGGGAGTCTCCCTGGGCCGGCATTGCCCACAGCTCACAGCTGATGGGCCGACAGCTGACAGCTGCCTACGGCACCGAATCTGCGGACCGTCGTTCCGAGGGCGATTTCTCGCCTCTCGCTGAACGCTCTCGGCCACAACTTGAGTCTCGCGGCGTTTGGGGCCGCCCTTGGGCGACCGTGCAGAGTTAGTGCAGAGTTTCCCGTCACGGCTGGCACCAGTGGCACGCTTGGCACAGGTGGCGCAGCGGGATTCATTGGGCTTTCCGCAAGTCGCTGAGCGGACTCGGGAGCCAAGTCGCCTTAAAAGGCATGCTCTAACCGACTGAGCTAACGGCCCAAGCGTCAGCGGCGAAAAAACATAGCACGCCGCGCCTGGCGGCCCGTGTGGAAGGGCCGGGCGGAAACCCCGGCCGCCGGATTCGTTCGGGTGATTCTCTCGCCCGATTGACCGGCGGCCGGCGTTTTCCCACTCATCGGACTGCGGTCTTTCCTAGAAGGTCACCGGGCATCCGCCGAACGCGTTCGTGTCCTGAATGGGCGCAAACGGGGTGTTGAGCGGGTTCACGTACGTCTTGACTTCGCCTGACAGAGTGTCGGTCACGGTGAGCGTGACTTCCACGTTCGTCAACCCGCCCGCGAAAACCCAGAACCGGGAGTTGAACGCGCAGCCCCGGACCACCTTCACGAAGACTTCCACGTTGTCCGGGCTGAAGAACCAGAAATCCGCCGTCGAGTCCGTCAGCGCGACCGGAGTCCCGATGCCGGACGCCGTCGCCGTACGCCACGCCGCCTTGACTTGGAAGCGGCCGCTTCCGAGACAGAGGGTGGTCGAGCCGGGGGCGCATGGAAGCGGCGGGATCGTGCCTCCGACGGAAAGCCGCCGAATCCGGCCGGGGCCGAACTCGGTGATGAAGACTTCCCGCGTGTTCCGGTCGAGAGCGATGTTGGTTGGAGTGATGAGCCCGCCCGCGAGCACCGTCGGGGGCCCGCCGGGCGTGCTGAAAAACAGCAGCCGGCCGGGCGCGTTTGCCTTCATGTCGGTGCTGAACTCCAGGACCAGGTACTGATCGGCGACGGGCGCGACGGGGAGCACGTCGATCGCGGAGTTCAATCCTCCGATGAGGCGCGTGTTCGCTCCCGTGGTCGAGTCGACGCGCCGGATCTCGGAAAGCCCCGGAGTGAACGGAAAGCCCGTGAGGAATGGGACGAGCATCTGGCCGCTCGAGAGCCGGATGCTGTCCGGAACCGCGTCGACGACCGGAGGCGGGCCCGCGGGATTCGTCAGCGGGGGAAAGGACGCGAGCGTCGCGTAGCTTCCGGTCGAGAGATCCACGCTCTGGATCAGGTTCAGGCTCGCGTCCACCACGGCGATCCGGCTTCCGAGCGAAACCAGCCCGAAGGGGTTCGCGGACCTCGGACCCACGAGGTCGGGAAAGTCCACGAGCAGCGAGAGCCGGAGAGTCTCGCCCGTCGGGTTGTTGATCACGAGCTCGGTCCCGTTTTTGAGCGCCACGTGCTGCGCTGGCGTGATGGCGAAGTTTCCGGAAGTCGTTTCGATCGTCGCGCTGAATCGCAGCTTGAGAACCGAGCTCAAGATCGGAGATGCAGGATTCGGGTTGGCAATTTCGAGCCCCGGGGCCGCGCCCGGAAGGCTTTCGTCGCCGGAGCCGATGGTCAGGAACCAGGCGTCGCCGACCTGCTCGATGCCGGAGGGCCCCGAGGGCGCGTTGTCACCCACCGCCGAAAGCCCGGACGGAAGGCCATCGAGAATCGTGATCCGCGTCCCGTTCCGGCGCACGAGAGAGATGCGTCCGGTGTTCGGCCCGGTCCCGGCCTCGCAGACGAGAAGGTTGCCCGCTGGCGTCAGGGAGACTTTCATCGGAGCCTTCAGGCCGGTCGCGAGGACGGTGAGGTCCTGCGCGCCCGCGCGCGCGGCGAGCACAAATACGCCGACCGCGAGCGAAGCGACGATTCCGGAATACCATTTCTTCGACATGGCGACCTCCTCGAACGGCAAACCGGTCGACAATCCGACAGGTTTCTTTTCCGGCCATTCTAGAACCGGGGGCGTTCTACCGGGCGACCTCTTTCGAGCGGCGGCGGACCCGCGCGCGACAGGCCCCGTCTGGCGGGCCGCCCTGAAAGCTCGGTTCGCCGTCCTCATCGGGCGGCCTGCCGCGTCGAGGCGCGCGCGCCGCCGCGGCCCCATCCAGTCTACGCGCGGGGCGAGACGACC
>JBBQDF010000321.1:0-4103 GCA_038319475.1 Thermoanaerobaculia bacterium | reverse complement strand
AGGGCCGACTGCGTCTTCGGGGTCGCCCGGTTGATCTCGTCGGCGAGCACGATGTTGGCGAAGATCGGGCCCGGATGAAATTCGAACCGCTCCGTCGCCGACTGAAAGACGGTGACTCCCAGGACGTCTGCGGGCATGGTGTCGCTCGTGAACTGAATCCGGCGGAATTCGAGCGACAGGCTCTTCCCGAGCGCCCGGGCGAGCGTCGTCTTGCCGACGCCGGGCACGTCCTCGATCAGCACGTGACCGCGCGCGAGCAGTGCGGTCAGGACGAGGTCGATGGCCCGCTTTTCCCCGCGGTAGACGAGGTGGATGTTGTCGCGGAGACGGTCGAGTCCCGTCGTGACTTCGGTTTCCATGCGGCTGAACTCCTCCGGGGTGTGCAAGTTCAACGCACTTTTTCGGCGTTCTGTTCCCGCCGGAGGCCCTCGACGGCCGATTTGAGCTCCCGTTCGCGGTCAAACGGCATCACCAGGGCACCTTCCGGACCGATCACGATGGCCGAGTTGGAGACCCCGGGCGCTAAAACCGGCAGGTCGGAGATGACGAGGTTGCCGTGGGCGTCGGAGGCGCCCTTCAACTCCCGAACGGCCCGCCAGGTCCCGGCGTCGCTCCATCCGGCCCGCAGCGGCACGGCGCGGACGCGGGCCGCCTTTTCCATCACCGCGTAATCGATCGAGATGTCGGGAAGCGCCTCGTACGCGGCCGCCGCCCGCGTGAGGTCGCCCGAGGCGCGGGCCGACTCGTAGGCCTCGACCGCCGCGACGAGGTCGGGCGACACGCGCCGCGCTTCGGCCAGAAAGCGGGACGGCCGGAAGACGAAGATTCCCGCGTTCCAGAGGCAGCCGAGGCGGACCAGCTCCTCCGCGCGGGAGGGCTCCGGCTTCTCGACGAACCGCAGGACGGCGAGCGAGGAGGAGCGCGCGTCGGGCCGCACGTCGAGGTACCCAAAATCCGTCTCGGGGCGGGACGGCGGCACCCCGAGAACCACGACCGAGGCCGTCTCGGCCGCGTCTCCCGCGGCCGAGAGCGAGGCGCAAAAGGCAGCGGCGTCCGCGACCGTCTGGTCAGACGGCACGGCGGCGGTGACGGGGTCGCCATCCCGGGCGAACGCGATCGCGGCGGCGAGGACCGCCGGGCCGGAGTTGCGCCGGCAGGGCTCCGAAAGAATCCGCTCGGCGGGAACGTCCGGCAGCTCCCGGCGCACCCGCGCCGCGTGACGCGCGGAGGTCGCGACATAGATTTCGGAGGTCAGCGGCGCAAGCCGCGCGGCGGTGTCGGCCAGGAGCGAGCGTTCCGAGAGCAGCGCCAGGAACTGCTTGGGGGTCTCTTCCGTAGAAAGCGGCCACAGGCGAGTCCCGCCTCCCCCAGCCAGAAGAAGGACCCTCATCGCTTCCAGGAGATGCCGAGCATGTCCACCTCTGGAGAAAGGGTAACCGCAAACCGCGCGGCCACCTCGTCCCGCATCCTCTCCATGAGGGCCAGGACCTCCCGCGCCGTCGCCCCGCCGCGATTGACGATCACGTTCGCATGCCGCTCCGAGATCTCCGCCCCTCCGATCCTGGTCCCTTTCAGCCCGCATGCCTCGAGCAGCCGTCCCGCATGGTCGTTCGGCGGGTTCTTGAAGACGCTGCCCGCGTTGGGCTCGGAAGGCAGCGCTCCCCGGCGCTTCGCGGCCACCTCCCGCGTCTTCGCCTCGATCGCCTCGCGCAACGCGGTTTTCAGACGCAGGCGGGCCGACACGACGATCTCCCCCGTGTCGCAGAGCCGCGTCCAGCGATAGCCGTGCGGGATCCCGCCGGCGGGGGCCGTTCTCGCTTCGCCGGTCCGCTCCATGAGCCGGACCGTTTCCAAGACCTGAAAGATCTCCCCGCCGTACGCGCCGGCGTTGATCCGGACGGCGCCGCCCATCGAAGAGGGAATTCCGGAGATCGCCTCGATCCCCGAAAGGCGCGCGCGCGACGCCGCGGCGCAGACGCCGCCTAAGGCCGCGCCCCCGCCGGCCTCGAGCACCTCGCCGTCGACGGAGATTTTGAGAAACTCCCCGTCCAGCCGCACGACGAAACCGGGAAAGCCCTCGTCGGCCGCGAGGACGTTCGAGCCCATCCCCAGGAGAGCGAGCGGGACGCCGTCCGAGGACGCGGCGCGGAGGACCTTCGCGAGCCCGGCCTCGTTGTGGACGCGGCAGAACCACCGGGCGGGACCTCCGATGCGCCAGGTCGTGTGCCGGGCGAGCGGCTCGTTCTCGAGCACGGCGCCCTCTTCCGGGGAGAGCGACCACGTCACCCGGCGAGCGCCTTCCCGGCGATCAGAGTGACGCCCGCCGCCAGCGCCCCCGCCAGCACGTCGTCCACCATGATGCCGAAACCCTCCGGGAGGTTCTGCAGAGCGTGGATCGGGCCCGGCTTCCAGACGTCGAAGAGGCGGAACGCCAGGAACGCGATGACCCAGAGAAGCGCGGTCCGGAGGGGCGAGGCGAACGCGAAGAGCGGGACGGCGGAGCACGCGATCCATTGCCCGGAAATTTCGTCGAGCACGATCACGCCCGGGTCCTTCGCGCCGATCGCGCGGCTCGCTCGCGTCGTGAGCGGCACGCCGATCGCGCCGACCGCCAGCCCGGACATCAAAAGTCCGAGCGCCGCGGCCATGCTGGGCGCCTGATGCGATCGATGCCCGAAAGCCACCGCGCCGGCGGCGAGCCCGAGAGCCAGGAGAGATCCGGCCGTTCCCGGCGCCACGGGGGAGAGACCGACGCCGAATCCGGTCGAAAGGACAGTGGCGATCGGCCGCTCGCGAAACGCGCGTGCGATCGAAGACGTTGACTCTGCCATCGGCGGGGGAGAAGATGGCGGCGTCCTCATCGGCTTTTCAGCCCCGAGTCTATAATTGCGCGCACCACGCGCACGATTCTCACTTGCCTTTTCACATGATCAGAAAGGATTGAGGACATGTCGAGCGTGAAACCCACGGACGCGAGCATCAAATCGACCGAAAAATGGCGCGCGATCGAGACCGCGCTGACCCAGATCGAACGGCAATTCGGCAAGGGATCCATCATGCGCCTCGGCGACCAGCCCGAGACCGTGATGCAGGTGATCCCCACCGGCTCCCTCGCCGTCGACGCGGCTCTGGGCGTCGGCGGAGTCCCCCGCGGCCGGGTCATCGAGATCTTCGGGCCGGAGTCTTCGGGCAAGACGACGCTCTCTCTTCAGATCATCGCGCAGGCCCAGAAAACCGGCGGCCTCGCGGCATTCATAGACGCCGAGCACGCGCTCGACGCCGAATATTCGCGCAAGCTCGGAGTCGACACCGACAACCTGCTCGTCTCGCAGCCCGACAACGGAGAGCAGGCGCTCGAGATCGCCGAGATGCTGATCCGCTCCGGTGCCGTCGACGTCGTAGTCATCGACTCGGTCGCCGCGCTCGTGCCGAAGGCCGAGATCGAAGGCGAGATGGGAGAGGCCCAAATGGGCCTGCAGGCGCGGCTCATGTCGCAAGCCCTGCGCAAACTGACGGCGATCGTCTCGAAGTCGAAGACGAGCCTCATCTTCATCAACCAGATCCGCGAAAAGATCGGCGTCATGTTCGGCAACCCCGAGACGACCACGGGCGGGCGGGCCCTCAAGTTCTACTCGTCGATCCGCATCGACATCCGGCGCATTGCTTCGATCAAGGACGGCGACACGGTCGTCGGCTCGCGGACCAAGGTCAAGATCGTCAAGAACAAGGTCGCCTCTCCTTTCCGGCAGGCCGAGTTCGACATCAACTACGGCGAGGGGATCTCCCGCGAGGGCGAGCTCCTCGACATGGGCATCGAGGCGAAGATCGTCGAGAAATCCGGCTCCTGGCTTTCCTACGGTGACCTGCGCATCGGCCAGGGCCGCGAGAACGCGAAGCAGTTCCTCCGCGAGAACCCGGAGCTCGCCAACGAGATCGAGACCAAGCTTCGCAAGCACCTGGGTCTTCTGCCACCCGACCCGATCGATAAGACCCCTCCCCCGCCGGCTTCGGACGCCTCCGCCCCCGAAAAGACGGCGGCGGCCGAGAAGGCGCGGCGTTAAAGACACGGAGGGTTTCTCCGGCTCACGACCCGGCGCCCGGGA
>JBBQDF010000320.1:0-4104 GCA_038319475.1 Thermoanaerobaculia bacterium | reverse complement strand
GCGCCGTCCCAGACCGCGCTTCCCGCGATGCGGACGCCGCTGCCGATCTCGCAATCGCCCAGCACGGAATCGACGGCCCAAGGGGCGACGTGCGGGCGGGACGCGAGAACGCGGCGGTCCGCGTCGAAATTACCGGCGCCGTCCGGGAAGGGCCCACCGCGAACGAGCGCTTCGAGCGACGCGCGGAGGAAATCGCGAGGTCTGCCGAGGTCCGCAAACGGACCATCGTGGGCGACCCACCCGATCTCTTCCCCTTCGGCGAGAAGAGGGTTCCAGAGATGGTCGACGAGAGAGCGCTCTCCGGGACCGATGCGCGAGAGAAGCCGGGGGGAGAGGACGCACACCCCGGTGTAGAGCAGCGGCGGAGCGGGTGCCGTCCCGCCACTTCCCGTTCGGTCGCGGCCCGGAACCTCCCGCGACGAGGAGGAGTCTCCAGAGGCGCGACTGGAGAGGCGAGGAGCTCCGAAACCCGTGATGCGGTCCCCTTCGGATTGAAGAGGCGTGTACCGATCGGGTTCCAGGTTCGGGACGACGAGAAGAGTGATGAGCCTCCCACTCGCACGATGGACGCGGCGCAGGGCGTCGAAATCGGGTTCGATCGCGGCGTCCGAATTCACGACGAAAAAGTCTTCACCGTCGAGCCATCCGGCCGCATGAAAGAGCGCCCCCGCCGTGCCGAGGAGCTCGGGCTCGCGGAAGAAGCGGAGCTCCGGGAGTTCCGGCGCGCCGTCGACGAGGTACTTCTCGACCTGCTCACCGAAATGGTGGAGATTGACGCCCGCCTCCGTGATCCCGAACTGCCGCAGGCGCGCCAGATGTGCCCGGGCGAGGGGGACGTTCAGGTAGGGGAGAAGGGGCTTCGGAATCCGGTCCGTGACGGGACGGAACCGGACACCGCGGCCCGCCGCGAGTAGAAACGCGCGCAAAGGATCAGTCGCGGAGAGAAGAAGAGCGCGGGAGCCCCGGGCCGACGGCCGCTTCCCGCCCGGTGTCCCCGGCGAAGACGGGCGCCTGCTTCAACCCGCGTTCTCGTCTGCGGAGGGAAAGACCATGTCCGGCGGAAGAGAGGGCTCCTGCTCCCGCCGCTGTCTGTAAAGCCGCGCGTAGGAGTACGGAAGAGCGGAGGCAAACTCCAGATCCAGGGTCTTCAACACGCGCCGGATCGCGGGCGGCTCGCCCTCGACCTCGACGAAGGTTCCGATCGGAGTTTCGTCCAACGCAATCGTGCATTCCTCCAGGCGCCATTCTTCCCGGTGCTTCTCGTACCGGAAGCGCCGCTCGAGACCGAGTCCGGCCAGAATCGCTTCCATCTCCGCCGGCTGGGAGACCTCCGTTTCGCGCTCCTCCCGCGTTTTGATTCCCTTCTGGAAGCGGGCTTTACCTTTGTAGGTCAGGATGGCTCGCCCTCGGGCGCGGCGCAGGCGAACCGTCCGGCCGGCGGAGGAGAGCCGCTTCTCGAGGTCGTCGTACAGGTCGTTGGATTCGAAGTGCCTGACCGCCTCGAGGGCGGCGCCCGCCGCTTCCAGTTTCCGTCGGACCGCGGAAAGGTCGGAGCAGGGAAGCTTGACCTCGACCTCGTCGTGGCCCGCCGGGGGCATGGAGCTCGAAGAGGTCACCCGAGCAGCCGGCGGGCAATCTCCTGCGCCCGCTTTCCGTCCACGCGTCCCTTGTGCTGCGCCATCAGCTCTTTCATCAGGGCTCCCACGTCTTTGCCGGACGCGAACCCCCTTTCCTGAATGATGCTCCGCACGACGGATTCCAGGTCGTCCTCCGACAGCGACTGAGGCAGGTAAGCCTCCAGGATCGAAAGCTCTTCGGTTTCGGCGGCGACGAGGTCCCTCCGTCCTCCGAGGCCGTACTGCTCGATCGCTTCCCGACGCTGCTTGACCGCGCGCCGGATCGCCGCCTCGATCTCCTCATCCGTGAGTTCGCGCTGCAGATGGATCCGCTCGTTCTTGAGCGCCGAGAGAAGAAGCCGCAGGGTCGAGACGCGGCGCTTTTCGCCGGCCTTCATGGCGAGTTTCAGATCGTTTTCGAGGCGGGCGAGCACGTTCCGAGGATATCAACGCAGGCGGCAGGCGGCAGGGAAGGGCAAAAGGGGAAAGGGAAAAGGCGCGAAGAGGAAAGAGCGAAGGAGAAAGCGAGGATTAATTGCGACGTGGCGATTAACACCGCTTCGATTCCGAGTCCTGGTCCAGTTGACCGCGGAGTACCGCGGCCGTCTCGCTCCCGTTGGTCGCTCGGCACCGCGCTCTTCTACCCATATAGTTTGCGCGTGAAGCGATTCGTAATCGGCACCGCGGGGCACATCGACCACGGGAAGACGGCGCTCGTGAAGGCGCTGACCGGGATCGACGCCGATCGGCTTCCCGAGGAGAAGCGGCGCGGCATCACGATCGATCTTGGATTCGCTCACGCGCAATGGGACGGCGTCCAGGTCTCGTTCGTCGATGTGCCGGGACATGAGCGGTTCGTTCGCAACATGCTGGCGGGCGCGGGAGGCATCGACGCGGTTCTGCTCGTCGTCTCCGGGGACGAGTCGGTCATGCCCCAGACCCGCGAGCACTTCGACATCTTGCGCCTGCTCGGGATCCGGCGCGGCGTGATTGCCGTCACGAAGACGGATCGGGTGGATGACGATCTTCTGGGCGTCACCGTTTCCGACGTGCGGGATCTCGTGCGCGGCTCGTTTCTGGAGGGCGCCGCGGTCGTCCCGGTGTCGGCGCGAACCGGGCAGGGTCTTCCGGAACTGAAAAAAGCCCTCGTCGCCCTCGCGGGAGACGAGAGCGCGTCCGCGCGCGAGGAACTTCTCGTCCGGCTGCCGATCGACCGCGCGTTTTCCATCGCGGGGTTCGGCCCCGTGGTGACCGGCAGCCTCGTCTCGGGCACGATCTCGACCGAACAGAAGCTCGACATTCTTCCTTCGACGGCGCCTGTCCGAGTGAGGCGCATCGAAGTGCACGGGCGGGAGACTTCCGAGGCGCGCGCCGGCGAGCGCGTCAGCGTCAATCTCGCCGGCGTCGCGCTCGACGATCTGCGCCGCGGGCTCGTGCTCGCCACCCCCGGCGCGTTTGCCACGACGTCGCTTCTGACGGCGCGGCTCGACCTGCTGCCCGGCGCGCCGGAGCTTGCGAGCGGCGACCGGCTGTCCCTGCACCACTTTTCTTCCGAAATCCGCTGTGGCGTCCGGCTTCTGGAAGCGGAGACGCTGGCGCCGGGAGAGCGCGGCCTCGCTCAGTTGCGGCTGACCGCGCCGCTCGCCGCCGCTCCCGGAGACCGGTTCGTCCTGAGGCGGCTCTCGCCGGTCGAAACGATCGGGGGAGGCGTCGTTCTCGATCCGCTGTGGCCGGGAGTCCGCCGGGCCCGCGAAGAAAGCCGCGCCCTCCTGTCGCGTTTTGAAAGCTCCGGACTCGAGGAACGCCTCGTGATCTGGGTCGAGCAGGCGAAGGAATCCGGCGTCATCGAAGACGCTCTCGCGCGCCGCGCCGGTGTCACGCCCGAGTCGATCCGCAGGGCGGCGGCTCCCGGCATCGCGGCGGGTAGGATCCAGGCCCTGCGGAAGTCTCCGGACCGCTACATCGCGGAGAGCGCGCTCGCCCGGCTCGCCGATCGTGCCCTGGACCAGATGGCGCGCCTGCTCGCGGCCGGCGGAGCGGTCGGGGTCTCGCGCCGGACACTGCTCGCGCGTATTCTCCCCGAGGGCACGGACCCGCGATGGGGAGAAGCCGTCGAAGCGGCCTTAGTCGCGCGCGGTTCGTACACCCTGGCGGGAGAAGAGGCGCGGCCCCCGGGGCGCGATGACCTCGGAGGGGCGGACCGGGAGCTCTCCTCGCGGATCGCCGAGACGTACCGGCGGCGCGGGCTCGATCCGCCGTCTCTCCCGGACGTGACTCGCGAGATCGGACACAAGGCCAGGGTGGTCGAAGGGCTCGCCGGGTACCTGGTGAAGAAGGGAATGCTGCTGCGCCTGCCGGGCGGCTGGCTGATCGCGCGGGACGCCGTGGACGAGGTCGTCGTTCGGTTGAGGGCCTCGGGGCGCGCTTCTCTCGACGTGGGAGAGTTCAAGGAGATGTTCGGGTTGACGCGGCGGCTGGCGATTCCGCT
>JBBQDF010000319.1:0-4116 GCA_038319475.1 Thermoanaerobaculia bacterium | reverse complement strand
CGCCGCGTTCGGCGCGCTGCGCCCGCGCGGGAGCGGTCCCGGCGAGCAGAAAGAAGGCCGTGACGGCTGCCGTGAGGGTAAGACTTCTGGTGGTCGTCATGTGATCTCCTGTGACGGAACTGGAGAAGAGCGATCCACGTGCCATTGCGGCATCTTGCGGTCGCATCGAGAATGTGCTCAGAATGAAGGACTTATGAAGACGATATCGATAGGCGCGCGGGGCTCAAGTGTCCCATCCGGGAGACAGGCTGCGAGGACCCGAGGACACCGCCCGCGGGTCCGAGCCACTCTCCCCGCCGCGTTTGCGGCGTGAGGCTGGCGCGGCGCCCTGACCCTCCTCGATGATTCGCAGCCTCGTTCGATACGGTGACCCGCGCCTGCTCGCGGCGAACGCTCCGGCCGATCCGGCTGCGGCAAACTTTCCGGGGCTCGTCTCCGACTTGATCGAAACCTGCCATGCCGCGCCCGGGATCGGGCTCGCGGCGCCGCAGATCGGGGTCAATCTCCGGGTCGCCATCGTCGACCTGTCCGTGGGCGAGAAGCCGGAAGAGCTGGTTGTGCTGGTCAACCCCGAGATCCTGGAGTCGTCGGGCGAGCAGAAGGAAGACGAAGGTTGCCTGTCCATTCCGGACCTCACCGAGCGCGTCATACGACCGGCGCGCGTGCGCGTCCGGGCCGCGGACGCCGCGGGAATGGTCCGGGAGCTCGAAGGCACGGGACTTCTCGCCCGCGCTTTCGCTCACGAGGTGGATCATTTGAACGGCACGCTGTTCGTAGACCGGCTCCGCGGATTGAAGAGGGAGCTGACGTGGAAGAAGATCGAGAAGAGAAAAGCGAAAGGGCTCTGGTAACCATGTGAAGCTCTACAACACGCTCGGCCGGGAGACGCAGGAGCTCAACCCGCTCGAGCCCGGGCACGTCCGCCTGTACACGTGCGGTCCGACCGTCTACAACGTCGCCCACATCGGGAACCTGCGCACCTTCGTCTTCGAAGACGTCCTTCGCCGCTCCCTTCTCGCGTCCGGGCTCCGCGTCACGCAGGTGATGAACTTGACCGACGTCGACGACAAGACGATCCGCGGCGCGGCGTCGGAAGGGTTGTCGCTTCCCGAATTCACCGAAAAATACGTGAAGGAGTTCTTCCGGGACCTCGGCATCTTGAACGTCGACCCCGCGGAACATTACCCGCGTGCCACCGACCACGTCCCCGAGATGATCGCGTTGATCGAGCGACTGCGCGAGCGCGGCCACACGTACGAGTCAGACGGGTCCGTCTGGTTCCGGATCGCGACTTTTCCGGACTACGGGAAGCTCTCGCGGATCGACTTGACCGCGATGCGGCGGGGCGAGCGCGTCGCGGACGACGAATACGAGAAGGAAGACGTCAAGGACTTCGCGCTGTGGAAGGCCGTGAAGCCGGGAGAGCCGTCGTGGCCCTCTCCGTTCGGGGAGGGGCGGCCCGGCTGGCACATCGAGTGTTCGGCCATGAGCATGAAATTTCTGGGGCCGCGCTTTGACGTGCATACAGGGGCGGTCGACAACATCTTTCCGCACCACGAGAACGAGATCGCCCAGAGTGAAGGAGCGACGGGCGAGCCGTTCGTTTCGATTTGGGTCCACTCGGAACACCTGATCGTGGACGGCGAGAAGATGTCCAAGTCGAAAGGCAACTTCTATACGCTGGCCGACGTCCTCGCGCGGCGTGACGACCCCGCCGCCCTTCGATATCTCTTTGTTTCGGTCCCGTACCGCAAGAAGCTGAACTTCACGTGGGAGGGGCTCGTCGGCGCGGCGACCGCGGTCGAGAGGATCCGTTCGGCGGCGGTGCGTCTGGCGGAAGTGAGCGCGAGCGGCTCCTCCCGCGTCGCGGGCTTCGACGCGCCCGCCCGTACCGGACGATTTCTGAAGGATTTCCAGGGCGCACTCGAGGACGACCTCAACACGCCCGAGGCGCTCGGGGCCGTTTTCCCCTTCCTGCGGGAGGTCAACTCGGCGATCGACGAGAACGCGCTCGGCCCGGCCGGCGCGGAGGCGGCGGCGATGGCCCTCAAGAGGGTGGACCGCGTCCTCGGGATTCTGCCCACGCGGGAGGAGGCGCTGCCGGCCGAAATCGAGGCTCGAATCGAGGCGCGAAACGCCGCCCGCAAGCGCCGGGATTTTGCGGAAGCGGACCGCATCCGGCGGGATCTCTCATCCCGCGGGATCGTTCTGGAGGATGGCCCGGGCGGAACACGGTGGAAAAAGGGAGTGGAGGAAGCCAAGAGTTGAAAGTTGAGATTTCACGTTGAGAGTTGAGAGCCCGGAGACTCTGCCCGGCCACTTCGGGAACGTGGAAACGCCGCTCTTGACTCCATCTCCTCGACCCGCGGACTCCCGGCCTGCCCTTGACTCCGCTTGACAGGGCTTTGCCTCGGACATAGCCTCGCTCCCATGTTTCGGTCGATTCGAATTCACCTGTGGTGGCGTCTGGAACAGAGGCGGTAGGGCGGGTTCCGCCCTGCCGAGTCCGTCGGCGGGGGGCGTAAGGAGATGCGGGCATCGCGACCCCCGGCCGGCAAGGTCCGGGGGTTTTTCCTTTGAGCCACAGCCTTCTCGATCTGCCGGCGCACGTCGCCTCGGTCGCCCCGCGCGACCTTGACGACGCGCGGCGGCTCGTCTCCGTCGTCCCCGCGGCGGCGGGGGCGATCGAGTACCGGATGGACCTCGCCTCGGACCGCCTCGCTCCCGCGTCGCTCCTCGAGCTCGACGCGAGGCCCGCGATCCTGACCTGGAGATCGGTGCGGGAGGGCGGCCGCTTCGACGGGGGAGCGGACGAGTACCGATCGCTCGTGACGGAGGCCTACGATGCCGGCGGCACCGTGGACGTCGAGTACGCCTCGGGGCTCCTGGCCGATCGGACCCTCCTGGCCGACCGGCGGCGTGTCGTCGTCTCCGCGCATTTTCCCTTCGCGCTGCCCGAGGACCCGGAGGCGATGCTCGCCGCGATGGGAGCGACGGGCGCGCGTGTGGTGAAGCTCGTCGCGGGAGCGGGGGACTTGAACGCCGCCTTTGCGACGGCGGCGCTTCAGGCGGCCGCGAGGCCCTTCGCCGTGTCGGTCTTTCCGATGGGGCCTGCGAGCGCGCCGGGCCGGATCCTGTCGGCGCATCTCGGCGCTGCGCTCGTGTACGGATCGGCCGGGCCTCCGACCGCGCGGGGGCAGCTTTCGGTCCGGGACCTCGTCGAAACGTACGGCACGCTCGAGCCTTTTGCCCCCGAGGCGCTTTACGGAATTGTCGCGGGGGACACGTCGGGCTCGTTGTCCCCGCGTCTCCACAATGCGCTCTTCCGCTCCCGGGGGATGCGGTTTCTCTACCTCCCGCTGCCGACGCCGGACTTCTCGCGGGAGAAGCCGGCCGAGCTTGCGAGCGTCGCCCGGTTCCGGGGTTTCTCGATTACACGCCCGTGGAAGCGCGCGGCGGCTTGCGCCGGCGTTCCATCGGAAGACGTCCGGGCCGCGGGCTCCGCGAACACCCTGGTCTGGCAGCGGGGCCGCTGGCGCGCCGAAAACACGGACATCGACGGGATCTTCGATCCTCTCGCCGATCACGACACGGGCGAGGGCCGCTCGGCCGTGGTCCTCGGCGCCGGCGGCACCGCGCGTGCCGCGATCGTGGCGGCGCGGCGGATCGGATACGACGTCGTCGTGTCGAGCCGCAGGGACGAGGCCGCCGATGCCCTCGCCGCGGAATTGAAGCTCGACGCCGTCGCGTGGAACGACGTTCCCGACACGGAAGCCGACCTCTACGTCAACACGACGCCGGTCGGGTCCGGCGACGGGGACGATTCCGCAGTCCCCGCGAAGGTGCTCGAAAGCCGGCCTCTCGTTTTCGACTGCGTCTACCGGCGCTCCGGTGAAACGTCGACCGTCGCCGCCGCGCGCCGCGCGCGGTGCCCGGTGATCGACGGTCTCGCGCTCTTCGCCGGGCAGGCGTTGCGACAGGCGCGTCTCTTCGGGATCGCGGACGCCAGCCTCGAAGAGATCCGGAAGATCCTCGGGGAGGAGCCGGAATGAGCGAGCGCCGGGACGCGGAGCGGCGTGCGTTTGCCGCGCGGGCGGCCGGCGGCCGGCCGACTCC
>JBBQDF010000318.1:0-4118 GCA_038319475.1 Thermoanaerobaculia bacterium | reverse complement strand
CGTCACGCCGTTTGAGCTGCAATATCTGAAAGACGGAAAAACGGTTTACGGGCGCAAACGTACTGTCGGGGAGGCTTATCTCTGCGAGCAGCCAAAGCCATGAAAAGCGAGCGCTCTGGCGCTTACACGCTGACTCGGATTGATCCTGCGCTTTGGCGGCAGGTGAAGGCCGCTGCGGCGATCAAGGGCATGACGATTCGGGAATGGATTCTCGACACCATCCGAAAAGCGGTGAAGAAATGAACGGGCAGCGCGCTCCTCGGCCGTGGAGTGTCGCCGTCAACAAGCGCGGCGGCCGGTTCGTCGTGGACGTGTCGCTCCCGGAGGCGGGCAAGCGGCGCGTCTACCGGAAGAAGTTCATGGCTCGGAGGTCGGCCGACGACCTCGCGAACGCCATCCGCGTGCGCCTAGGAGAAGGTAAGACACCCTTCGAGACGGCCGAGGAGGCAGCACCCGCCGTGACGGTCGTCGGCGTGGTGGATCTCTACGCCACGAGGGAGGGCGGGCAGACGAGCCGCGCGCTTCAACACCGCAGCGCGTTTTTGAAGACGGCGCTCGGGGCACGCCCGGCGGAGGAGTTCGCGCTGGCCGACCTGGAGGGCTACATCAGGGAGCGGCAGCCGGTCTCAGCCGCGACGTGTGCGAAGGACTTCCGGCACCTCAAGGCGGCGCTGGCTTACGCCAAGGCGAAGGACCGGATCAGCGTGCACTACTTCGAGAAGCTGGCGGGCGACAAGGTGACTCGGCGGCGGTTGATCCCGGCCTACCGGCCGGAGGACTCGACCGGCAAGGCGATCCCGCCGGAGCACTTCGAGGCGATCGTCGCGAATCTGCACCACGACGCGAGGCGCGCGGTGGTCTTCGCTCGGACGACGGGCTGTCGGTTGCGGGAGGTCGCGGCGCTCAACTGGCAGAAGCACTTCGAGGCCGGGCGGTTCCGGCCGATCGTGCAGAAGGGATCGAAGACGCGCCTGGTGGCGAATGACGCGACGCTCTTGGGGCCCCGCGGTATCGGGCTGGTGTTCTCGGAGCTGGGCGCGACGGGGGAGGGCATCTACCATCGCCTCCAGTCGAAGTGGCGCTACGCGGTGAAGCGGCCAAGCTCGGGACGCACTACCGCTTCCACGACCTCCGGCACTCGTTCGGCACCGACCTCGCGAATGAAGGCCGGACGTTCGACGACATCGCGGCGATTCTCGGGATCACGGTGGCGATGGCGCGCGTGTACGGACACCGGGACTCGGAGAAGCTGCAGCTTGAGGCGATCGACGCCAAACGCTGCACGAACTCTGCACTTACCGCTCCCGCGGTGCGCAAGTGAGGGCGCGGAATCGGTGTTATCCTCTGCCGCTGCTAACACATGGGCCGTTAGCTCAGTCGGTTAGAGCATCGGCCTTTTAAGCCGGTGGTCCTGGGTTCGAGTCCCAGACGGCCCACCACTTCCTGTCACCGCTCGTTACCGGCTAACGCCCGGAAGTGGCTGCAGAATCAGCCTATTTGGGGCGTTTCGCTGCGAGTCTGCCGTGGGCGCTCAGACCCGAAAAGGTCAATCGCGGTGGCACGTCTGCAGAAAGCCCGCAGAAAGGGGAAAAATTGCCCCCTGTAAAACTCACCCTCCCGGCGCTGACGGAAAATCAGCGAAAGCTCATCGAGAGCCCGGCGCGGATTTTTTGGTGGGGCTCCGGGACGAAGGTCGGGAAGACTCTCGCCGCGGCGGTCTGGATGGTGCAGGGACTGCTCGCCGGCGAGCGATGCGCGGTCGTCGGCCCCTGGTACAAACGGACGAGATCAATCTTCGATCTGATCCGTCAGCTTCTCGAGATTCCGATCGGCCGCGGCGATGTCCTCGCGGCGGAATTGAAATTCAGCACGAAGGACGGCACCGGCCGGATCGACTTCTACAGCGGTGACGCCCCGGAGGCGATCTTCGGAGACCAGTACCGGCGAGTCCTGATCGATGAGGCGTCGAGGCAGAGTGAGGAGAGTTTGACGGCCGCTTTGACGACCGTTAGCGCCGTCAACGGCCGCGTCCGATTGTGTTTCAACTTGGAACGCGGGAGCCGCAATTGGGCGGTCAGAAATCTTGTCCGCGTCAAGGGCATGACCGATGCGGAGCGCGCGAAGTCGAGCGAGGCCTTCGTGATCTGCGATACCGCATCGCAGGGCTTCGTCGATCCCGCGGTGATCGAGCAGGTCCGCGAAAAGATGCCGCCCGCGATGTTCGCGGCGCTCTACGAAGCGGTCATCCCGTCGGCCGACGTTGCACTTTTTCGCAATCTGGACGCGGTGTTTACGGGCGTCGAGTGGAGCTCACCCGGGAAGGATTCCCGCTTCGTCATGGGGCTCGACCTGGCGCGAAAGGCTGACTACACCGCCGCGGTCGTGCTCGACTCGGCCACCGGGCGGGTCGCGTTCGTCGATCGGTTCAACGAGATCGACTGGGGAATTCAGATCGCGCGCGTCGCGGAAATCTACCGCCGATTCGAGTGTCGCAAGGCGATCGTGGACGCGACAGGCATAGGCGATCCTCTGATCGAGCAACTCCGCAAGGCGGGGCTCAACGTGGAAGGTTTTTTGTTTACGGGACAGAGTCGGAAAGCCCTGGTTGAAAGGCTCGTCATCGCGTTCGAGCGGGTGGAGGTTGTGATCCCGCCGTACGCGTGGCTCCGCGAGGAATTGGAATCCTTCGAGTACGTCCTCTCCGAGCGCGGCGAGGTTCGGTATCAAGCGACGAGCGCGCACGACGACGGCGCGATCGCTTTGGCCCTGGCCTGTCAGCTGCTCCACAAAGGCGGAGAGGGATTTTTCGTGGCGCTGCCGGTCGACGACAAGTATGCCGGCACGGCGCTCGCCGCGGGCGGATATTCCGACTCGAGGTACTACGAGAACGGCGGACAGTGGGCTCGCGACATGGACGCGGCCGAAGCGGAGCGCGACCGGCGAAACCGCTTCCGGGGTTTTTGATGCGGGTGTCAGGCAAGCGCGGCGCGGCGTGCGTCTCCTCTTCTCCACTGCTCGAGACGCCGGAGCAGCTCCGCTCCGATCTCTGGCTCGCCTATCGCGCTCTCGTGGCGCTCGTTCGTGCGACGGATGGGCGGTTCGACAGCGAGCGGTTTCTACTGGCTAAGGAAGAGGCGGAGCGCATGGTCCGGCTGCTCAAAGGGCGGGCGGACGCTTGACGGGACGCATAGACTCGCAAGCGGGCGGATAGGGTAGCTCCCGAACCGCGGCCCCCCGCGCCGTGCCTCCGCCTGTTCTTACCTTTCTGCGGGGAGAGTGCGGGGGCTCTCAGTGAAATCCGGCAGGATCGATGATCTTCAGCGGCGCGCGGCCACCTGGCTCGACGAAGAGCATCCCGATCGCATTCGGATGAAGCGGCTGCGGCGATGGGTGCCCTACTATTTTGAGCTGCTCGGACCCTGCAAATGCCTCCCGCCCCATCCCCGCCTTAGTTGGAACTGCACCGACTTCAGATTGCTCAACCGCGTCGGACAGGCACTGGAACCGCACGGGGTGGCAGACCTACTCATTAGCTTCATCTGGCCGGGCGCTTCTGGAGGAAGACCGCGCGGAACGAGAGGCATCGCTCACCGGAAGCCGAGGCCCTTGCAGCCCGCGTCACAAACGGATGCGGAGATTTACGAATACCTGAAGACCCGCCGCACATACTTGGAGGCCCGCCACGGCAAGTGGGACCTCGCCGGTATGAGGTGTGACCAACGTGAACGTCGAGCCCGAACCGAGACGCGATCGCATTTTTCCGTAACGGCGAAGGAGCTCCAGCGAATTATCTCGCTGATAGAGCGCCGCGAACCGCCGCCCCGCCATCCGAAAAACCCTAAATAGGGTTTCTCAAATCCTAAACGGCTGCAAGCGCCGTGTAAGTCCGCGAAACTCCCTTCTAGGAGGATGCGCGGATGAACGAAACAGCTTCGGTCGAAATATGGGAGGCGGTTCTGCTCGCTCTGGGCAAAACGCCGCGACGTGATCACCGTCCCTGGGTACCCGGCAACAGCAGCGGGCATCATCACGAGTCCTGGCAGCGAAACTACCGACCTTTCGTCGAGTACACGGGTCTGCGCGACTGGTCGCGCGCCGCGACCCTCTGTCTCTCTTAC
>JBBQDF010000317.1:0-4119 GCA_038319475.1 Thermoanaerobaculia bacterium | reverse complement strand
TCCCCGGCGGCGCGGCAGCGGCTCGGACATCCGCGCGCTGCGTGATTTCGTGGCGGGAGACGATCCCCGCGACGTCCACTGGAAGCAGACGGCGCGAATGGGCAAGTGGATCGTGCGAGAAAGGGAAGCCGAGCGCGACCGCGCCGTCGTGCTGGCCGTCGACAACGCGCTCGCGAACCCCGGCGATGCCGCTTCCCTGGCGGACTTCGAAGCCGCGCTCTCGCGCTGCGCCGGCCGCGCCCTCGTTCTCCTCGGCCAGGGCGGTGAGGTCGGCTTTCACGCGCGCGGTGTTCGAGTGCCTTCCGCCTTCGGACCGCCGCAGCGTGCGCGCGTGCTCGACGCGCTCGCGCGTCTCTCCGCGATCCCCGAGGCCGGCGCGCCGGATTTTCCGGAGCTTCGACGCGGCGAAGCCCGGGTGATGGTGTCGTGACCGGCAATCTCCTCCGCGGCGAGGTCGCGGAGATCCCGAGCGGTCTGCGCCGCGCGTACCTTCTCGTGCTCGCCCCGCTCGCCGCCCTCGCGCCGGTGCCCCTCTTCTGGACACAGGCCGCGGTGCCGGTTGCGCTCGCGACCTACGAGTGCGCGCTCCTCCTCCTGTGGTGGCGCGCCCGCGCCGGGTCGCCTCTGCGGCTCTCCGACCGCGTGTTGAACGCGATCGGCCTCTCGTATTTTCTGTGGCTCGGGGCGGAGGTCTTCTTCTTTCATCCCGGCCTTCTCCGATCGGTCTCCCACCTGCTGCTCTTCACGACGATCGCGAAGCTCGCGTCGTTGAAGCGTCCCGGAGAGGCGCGCACCGCCCTTCTCGTCCTCTTCCTCGTGACGCTCGCCTCCGCCTCGTCGGCGACGCACGTCTCCTCTCTCTTCTATTTTGCCGGGATGGCGTTCCTCTCTTTCCGCGCGCTCGGGCGCCTGGCGATACTCGCCGACTTCGACGACGCGCCCCCCGACCGGGTGCTTGGCGCGGTGCCGACCCGGGGCATGGCGGCGAGCCTCCTCCTGGCAGCCGGGCTGATCACGACGCCGCTCTTCTACTCGCTCCCGCGGCTCCACACTCCCTTCGTGACGGCGCCGCTGCGCGTCGAGGACGCGCTGTCGAGCGCGCTCGCCGCGGACCGCGTCGACCTCGAGTCTTTCGGCGCGGCCAAGCGCAGCGACGAGGTGGTTCTCCGGATGGAGGTCTCGCCGGACCGGATGCTGCCGCGCGTTCTCCGGCTGCGGGAAGCGGTCTTCACCGACTATTCGACGGGATCCTGGACACGGAACCCGTATGCGCGGGGGCTGCGCAGCCTTCATCCGCGTCCGGACTCTTCGATCCCGGAGCGGCGTCCGGGCGACGGCGTGGCGGGGCGGATCTCGGTCGACTTGAACCCCTTCACGAACGGCTTCCTCTTCCTGCCTTACGAGGCGGTGGGTCTCGAGCTCGATCGCGGGTTCCCCGTCTCGCTCCCGGACGGGGTGGTCCGGCTTCCGAGCCACCGGCGGACCGTGCGCTACACACTGGGCGTCCGGAAAGCCGAGCCCCGCGGGCTCGGGGCGACGGCGATCGATCCGCGCGTCGTGCCCCCCGAGATTCGCGCGTACGCGAAGAAGCTGACCGGGGACCTGACGGACTCGCGCCAGATCTACGAGCGCATCCGAGACCACTTCGCGAGAGAATTCGTCTACACGCTCGATCCGCCGCGGACTTCGGGCGATCCGGTCGTGCACTTTCTCCTGAAATCGAAGTCGGGCCACTGCGAGTTTTTCGCATCGGCCGCCGCTCTCATGCTGACTTCGCGCGGCATCCCGGCTCGCCTCGTGACCGGGTCGTACGGGGGAGAGATGAGCTTCCTCTCCTCCGCCGTCGTCGTGCGCGGCACGAACCTGCACGCGTGGGTGGAGGCGGAGCTCGACGGAACCGGATTCTCCGTTCTCGATCCGACGCCCCCCTCCGGCATCCCGTCCGCGACGTCGCGCGGCTCCTGGTGGAAACGCGTGAGCAGCTTCGGGCGCGAAGTCGAGTTCTTCTACGACCGCCGGATCCTCGGGTTCGATTCGTTCGACCAGGGGCAGTTTCTCGAATCGGCGCGGCAGGGCATTGGAGGAGCGGCGGAGCGGCTGGGATCCTGGAAGGGCGCCGGCGGGCGCGATCTCTATCTCGGCCTCGCCGCGGTCGGCGGGATCGCCGCGCTTGCTGCGCTTCTGAAATCAGGCCGTGGCCGCCGCCGCCTTGTTCCTTCGACGACCCGCGCGTATCTCGCCCTGCGGCGCCTCCTCGCCCGCCGCCTCGGCCGACTCTCGCCTTCGGTCCCGCCCGCGGAAGTCGCGCGCCTCTTCGCCGCGGCGGTGCCGGCCGGCGCCGAAGACGCCCGGGCCGTCGTGGCTCTCTATTGCGAAAGCGCCTTCGGCGGCCGCGAGACGGAAAAGACGATGGAGGCGGAGCTTCTCGGAAGACTCAGGAGACTGCGCAAGCTCGCTTGAGCGGGGAAACCGGGCCTTCCGGGGTCATGCTCAGATTGTCAACTCTGAACGCTCGACGCTGAACGCTGAACGCTGAACGCTCGACTCTCAACTCTCAACCCTGAACTCTCAACCAACACTCAACCCTCAACATGTCTCCACCCGTGCCTCGCCGTCAGCCACAGAATCTTCAGATCGAGCGAGAGCGACCAGTTCTCGATGTAGTACAGGTCGTATTCGATCCGCTTCGTCAGGCTCGTATTGCCGCGCCATCCGTGCACCTGCGCCCATCCCGTGATCCCGGCGCGGACGCGGTGGCGGAGCATGTACTGCGGGAACTCCCGCTTGAAGGCGCGGACGAACTCGGGCCGCTCGGGACGGGGGCCGACCAGAGACATCTCTCCGCGGAGCACGTTCCAGAGCTGCGGGAGCTCGTCGAGGCTCGTCTTGCGCAGGAACCTTCCGACGCGGGTGCGGCGCGGGTCTTCGCGGACGGCCCAGGTGGGGCCCGACTCGTCTTCCGCCCCGACGCGCATCGAGCGGAACTTCACGATCTCGAAGGGGCGCCCGTCGAGTCCCATGCGCAGCTGGCGGTAGAAGATCGGTGCGTCGTCCTCGATCCGGATGGCCAGAGCGATCGCGGCTAAGACGGGTGAAGCGCCGACGAGCGCGGCCGCGGAAATGGAAAGGTCGAGAGAGCGCTTGACGAGGCCCATCCAGCCGGTCAGCGGCACGGACGTCAGGTGCACGACGGGCAGGCCGTCGAGGTCCTCGATGCCGGCGCGAAACGTGATGTGCTGGAGGAGATCGGGAACGACTCGCACGTCCGCCACGGTGCGGCCGACGTCCTGGAGGACCGCGAGCATCGTCCGGTGCGCGTCCAGTGGGAGCGCCAGAAAGACGGTGTCGATCTCCCGCGCGTCGACGACCGCCGCGGTTTGCGCGGTCGTGCCGATCGTCGGGATCCCTCGGTAGATGTCCGCCTGCTTTTCGGGAGCATCGTCCAGGAACCCGACGACGGAGAGCCCCGCCTCCGGATGCTCGATCAGCTTGTCGACGAGCGCGCGCCCCAGCCGGCCGGCGCCGACGACGACCGCGTGCCGGACGCCGATGCCGTGGCGGAAGGCCTCTTCGTAGTAGCGGCGGATCGCTGTGCGCCCCGCAAAAACGAAGAGCACGTCGCTCGAGAAGAACAGCAGAAGGACGAGCCGCGAGTACGAGAACCCCCGGAAGAAACTGCCGAGGCTCACGAGGAGCAGCGTGGCCAGGGCGGTGGCGACGAGGACCGCGATCCCTTCGTCGAGTCGCGAGCGGTGGCGGCGCACCTGATAGAGGCCGTAGAACGAATACACGACCGGCCATAGCACCGCGAGGATCGGAAACAGCCGGAGGTAAGAAAACGCTCCCGGGACGCCGTCCCGCACCGGAACGATTTCGAGGCCGAAACGCAGAGCGTAGGCGCCGGCCAGCGCCAGGAGAGTCGCGGCGAGGTCGGAGGCGAGAAAGAGCGCCGCGCGGCGCCGCGTCTGTCGGATCATCGGAGAAGGCCTTCGATCTGCCGTCGGAAATGCTCGAGGAATCGCGGCCGGCCGAACCGGAGCGCCCGGTCGCGAAGTCGAGTGTAATCGAAGGGCATGCCGAGCGCGCGCTTGATCCCGGCGGCGAGGCCTCCCGCGCCCT
>JBBQDF010000316.1:0-4119 GCA_038319475.1 Thermoanaerobaculia bacterium | reverse complement strand
AGTGCCGCGACTGGGCGAACCCGCGCGGCGGGTCCCGCCGGACGCTGGCATAGGTCACCCCGTCCGCCAGCAGGCAGAAGACGTGCGGCGGCACGACGGGGCGGATGAACGGGATTCGCATCAGTCGACGAACGTGACCTTGTTGATTTCTTTCAAAGTCGTCCAGCCTTCGAGGACCTTCGCGAGGGCCGCGTCCCGCAAAAAAGCCATGCCTTCGTCCTTCGCGGCCTTCTTGATCTCCGCCGCCGGGCGCCGCTCGAGGATGAGCCCGCGGATCCGGTCGGAGAGGTCGAGAAGCTCGGCGATCGCCATCCGGCCGTGGAACCCGGTGCCGTCGCACTCGAGGCAGCCCCGGCCCTGGTAAAACGTGTGCCCGGCCGCCAGCGCCGGATCGATGCCGGCCTCGCGGATGTCCTCCGCCGTGACGGTCGCAACCTCGCGGCAGTGCACGCAGATCTTCCGGACCAGACGCTGCGCGAGGATGCAGTTCAAGGCGGAGACGAAGTTGTAGAGGTCGACTTTCATGTTCAGGAAGCGGCCGAGCACGTCCACCACGTTGTTCGCGTGAACGGTGGTGAAGACGAGGTGCCCCGTCAGCGCGGATTGCACCGCGATCTGCGCGGTCTCCTCGTCGCGGATCTCTCCCACCATGATCTTGTCCGGGTCGTGCCGGAGGATCGAACGGAGTCCGCGCGCGAAAGTCAGTCCCTTCTTCTCGTTGACCGGGATCTGCGTGATGCCCCGGAGCTGGTACTCGACGGGATCCTCGATCGTCACGATCTTGTCCTCGACCGTCTGGATCTCGGAGAGGCACGCGTACAGGGTGGTCGTCTTGCCCGAGCCCGTGGGCCCCGTGACGAGCACCATGCCGTACGGCTCGCGGATGAACTTGCGCAGCTTCTTCTTCGTCTCCGCGTCGAACCCGAGCACGTCGAGGTTCAGACTCTTGAACTCGGCGTTCGCCGATTCCTTGTCCAGGATCCGGATGACCGCGTCCTCGCCGTGCACCGTCGGCATGATCGAGACGCGGAAGTCGATCGTGCGGCCGCGCACGCGCAGCTTGAACCGGCCGTCCTGTGGAATGCGCTTCTCGGCTATATCCAGTTCCGACATGACCTTGATGCGCGAAATGATCGTGCCGTGGTGGCGCTTGTCGATCGGGTCCATGGCCTGGTACAGCACGCCGTCGATCCGGTACTTGATCAGGACCACGTTCTCCTGCGTCTCGATGTGGATGTCCGAGGCGCGCCGCTGGATCGCGTTGAAGAGGATCGAATCGACGAGCTTGATGATCGGGGACGCGTCCTGCGTGATCCGGTCGATCGTGAGCGTCTCTTCGCCGTCCTCGTCCTCCGAGACGAGCTGCATCCGGAAGTCTTCGGTCGCCTCATCGAGCACGCGCTGGGAGGACTCGCTCTTCTGAAGGATGTCGTGCATCGCGGAGCGGCTCCCGACCTTGAGTCTCAGCGGCACGCCGATCAAGAGCTCGAGCTCGTCCAGGCGCACGACGTCGGTCGGGTCCGCGCAGATGATCGTCATGCTCTTCTCGGTGCGCGACTCCGGAACGAACTCGTATCGGAGCATCCACTCGACGGGGATCGAGCGGAAAAGGTCCGGATCCACGCGGAAGAGGGAGAGGTTCACGTACGGGAGGCCGAGGCGCTCCGCGAGCGCTGCGGAGTCGGTCTCGGGCGCCGCGACCGCTGTCACCGTCGTCCCGTTCGAGTATTGCTTCGCCATGCTCACCCCTTGATCTGCGACATGATGCGGAAGATCGGCAGGTACACCGAAAGCAGGATCGTCATGATGATGAGCCCCATCCCGACCAAGATCGCCGGCTCGACGAAGGAGATCACCCTCGCGAGCAGCATGTCGATCTCTTCGTCGTAGAAGTCCGAGACCGACGTCAGCATTTCCTCGAGCGCCCCTGATTCCTCTCCGACCTTGATCATCTCGATGGTCAGGTTGGTGAAGATGCCAGTCAACTCGAGGCTCCGCCAGAGCTCGCCGCCCTCGCGCACTCTTCCGACGACGTCGTGGACGCGCCGCGAGACGAACCGGTTTCCGATCGCGTCGGAAGAGTTCTCGAGCGCCGGAACGAGAGGTGTTCCGCCGCCTAAGAGCGTCGAGAGGCTCCGCGTGAACTGACTGATCGCGAACCGCCGCATGATCCCGCCGACCACCGGGACGCGGAGCAGGATCGCGTCGCGAGCCTCGCGGCCGCTCGTCGATTTCATCCAGCGGAAAAGAAAGAAGCCGGCGGCCGCGAGGCTCCCGGCGATCAGGACGACGTTGCGGCGCAGAAACGTGGCGACCCCGATCACGACCTGCGTCAAGAGCGGCAGCTCGGCGCCGAAGTCCCCGAAGAACTCGGAAAACCGCGGGATGACGAAGGTCATGAGGATCCCGATCAGCACGACGGAGAGGACGATCAGGATCGCGGGATAGACCAGCGTCGAAACCACTTTTCGCGCCAAACCCATGACCGTCTTCTGGTACTGGAGATACCGGCGCAGGACCGACTCGATCTCGCCGCTCTTCTCGCCGGCCTTCAAAGACGTCCAGTACAGCCTCGGGAACGCGTCGCCCTGCGCCGCGAAGGCATCCGAGAGCGACGCGCCCGAGTTGACGCGGTCGCGCACGTCGGTCAAGACCCGGCGCAGCGTCGGGTTTTCCTGGCGTTCCAGGAGGATCTCGAACGAGTGGACGACCGGCAGGCCGGCCTTCAAGAGCGCGATCATTTCCTGGTTGAAGAGGAGAAAGTCCCGCATCTTGACCCGCCCGCGGGACTTGCGCGCGGTGCGGCTCGCGAGCGAGAGCCCGCCCTGGCGCTTGACTTCAAAGACATGGCCGCCACGCCGCTCGATCTCCGAACGCGCCGCTCCGGCGTCGACCGCGAGCACCGCCTCGTCCCCGACTCTCCCGTCCGGCCATCCCGCCTTGATCGAAAACTGCGGCATCAGCGCTTCTCCACGGTCTTGCCGCCCGTCGAGCCGGGACGCGCCGCTTCCTGCACGAGGAGGATGAGGATGAGCGCGTTCTTCGAAGCCTCGTCCCTGGAAGCCCCTAGCACCAGCGTCTGGTTGAGCGACACGGGCACGGAGGCGCGGTAGAGCGGCACCGGAACGGTCCTCCCCTGCTCGTTTTTCTTCAGCCTCGAAAGGGAGATCGGCGACAGCAGCAGCTCGTCGCCAGTGCCGACCGGCCCGATCGAGAACGTCAGCACGTATTCATCCCCCAGGCGGTAGGACACCGGGCGCCCCTCGGTGCCGCGGATGAGCGCGGAGTCGATCAGGGTGTAGTCGTTGAACTGGAACATCGCCTTCAGCTTCGCGCCGAGGCCGCCGATTTCCCCCGCCATCGAGCCCGCCGGAACATCCGCGCGAGCTCGCACGAGCTTCACTGCGAAGTTGAACCCGCGAGGCGGCGCGTCGAAGTCCGCCAGGACCTTCGCCACCGTCTTCAGGTTCGACTCGCGGTCTGTGATCGTCATCGCGTTCAGCCGCGACGTCAGCGTGATCGAAGCGGCTTCCGAAAGATGAGGCCGGATCAAGAGCGCCGCTTCCTCGATCCGCTTGTATTTCAGGACGAAGACGCGGACGGACGCCTCTTCCGCCGCCAGGAGCGGAAACGCGACGAGCGCGAAGGCCACGAGGGCCGCGAAGGAGGCGGTCTTTTTTTTCACGCAATAAAATCCGGTGTCCGCCCAGCGGCGGAACATCGGGGCCTATGGAACGGGGAGGAGGCGTTTACGGCTTGCCGGAAAATTCCCGGGCAAAACCCGCGAGCGCCCGTCCCGTTTCCGTCAAATCAAATGTCGAGCGACCGGTCCACGATCCAGACTACGCGCGGCTCTCCGCCGCCCGGATTCCAGTCGTAGATCGTCGCGTCGGCAGGAACTTTCCGTCCGCCCGGAGCGCTCGCTTCCGCGAAGGGCGAGAAAGCGCGTCCGGCCATCACCGGGTTCGCCGTCACCGCCGCGGGACCGGCCTTCGCATCATCCGCACGCGCCGGGCCGGCGGCGGACGCGGCCGCCGGAGCGTCTTCCCGCCCCCGGTCGAGCCGCGCGGAAGAAGGCCCGGAGAGAGTCAGCCCGATCAGCAGGGCGGCCGCGGCCGC
>JBBQDF010000315.1:0-4126 GCA_038319475.1 Thermoanaerobaculia bacterium | reverse complement strand
CGACGAGCGGCACGTGGAGCGTCGCTTCGTAGCAGAAGAGTCCGTGCGTCAGCTCGCCGTGGTCGCCGCGCGCTTCGCCGTGGTCTCCCGTCACGACGAGGAGCGGCGGCGGATCGGTCGCGCGCACGGCCTCGAGCAGCGGCGCGAGCGCCGAGTCGGTGTAGGCCACCTCGCCCAGGTAGAGGTCGTCCTTGTACTGCGCGCCGAAAGCCTCGGGCGGGGCGTAGGGGGCGTGCGGATCGTAGACGTGGACCCAGAGGAACCGGGGCTTCCCCGCCTGCGCGCGGTACCAGGCGAGCGCGGCCCCGACGACGTCCTCGGCCCGGGCCTGCTGGATGTTGAAGTCGAGCTGCTCGTCGAGGTCCCGGTACAGCTCCTCGTAGACGTCGAACCCCGACGAGAGGCCGTACCGCGAGTCGAGGACGAACGCGCCGACGAAGGCTCCTGTCGCATAGCCCTTCGCCTTCAGCCGCGTCGCGGTCGTCGGAATCTTCGGGGAGAGGCGGAACCCCGCGTTCTCGCGCACGCCGTGCTGGTACGGGAGCATGCCCGTCAGGATGTTCGTATGGGAGGGCAGGGTGATCACGTTGTGCGCGTGCGCTTCCTCGAAGACCCGCCCCTGCGCCGCGAGGCGGTCGAGGTTGGGAGTCGTGCCGCGGGAGTTGCCCATGAAGCCCGTCGCGTCCGCCCGAAGCGTGTCGATCGTGATCAGGACGACGTCGCGCGGGATGCGGGGTCCGGGAACCGCCGCGGCGGGCGCCGCGGATCCCTGCTCTTTGCGGCAGCCGGCTGCCGCCAGCAGGACGGCGCAGAGCGCCAGGCCGAGACTTCGCGGGATTCGCTGCACTCCCGCCGGAAACCAGAGGGCCCGCCCGGAATTCCCGGGCGGGCCCTGGAACGTCACAAACGCGGGCTTAGAAGGAGACCCGAACTCCGATCCGGACGATGCGGGGGCTCTGCGCCTCCTGGATACGGTTGAAGTTGGGGTCCGCCGAAAACTCGGCGCCCGGGTTGTCGGGATCCTGGTCCCGCGGATCCCAGGTTCCGACTCTGGCGTAGCGCTGCAGGACCGTGTTCGAGTTGGCCACGTTGAAGAGCTCCGCCGTTCCCGTGAGCTGGACGGGCCCGAGCTTGAAGATCTTCTCCACTCGGATGTCGAGCTCGTAGAGGTTGTCCAGACGGAACGTATCCACTTTGTCGATCAGAATCCGGGGGCGATTCCCCTGGATGTCGCCCGTCCGGGTGCGAACATAGTACGGCTGGGCGTACCCCTGGCGCCCGAAGAAATTCGCCCCGATACTCATGTCCCAGGGAAGCTGGTACAGGGCGCTCGCGTTGAACTGCCAGTTTGCGCCGATGAAGACACCGCTCGTGTTGCGACCCCCCTTGGAGGAGAAACCGGTTGCAGGGCCGCCGTCGTCGTTCTGACCCCCGAGGTCCCAGAGATTGTTCGGATTCGTGATGGATTGCGCCGTCAGATGCTGCTTGAAGCTCTGCCACCCGAAACTGCCCCGAAACATCCACTTGTTCGAGAGACGTTTTACAGCGGAGAGCTCGATTCCGTGGAAGCGCTGTCGGGCGCCTTCACGGTTGTAGAAAAGATTCCCGGTGGGGATCTCCGCGAGATTCAAGCCGTAGAACGGCTCGTCGAAGGCGAGAGTGAACCCGTTGGCAGCCGTGGCCGAGCCTGTTGCGTTGCCAAGGTAATCGTACGTCGCCACGCTCGAGCCGATCGGTATGGCATCCTGAAGGTTCTTCGCGTTGCGGTACGTGTATGTCGCCGAAACCGCAAAGTCCTGAAAGATCTGGTGGTCTACACCGGCCGTGATCTCGTCGGTCGTCGGCGTCTTGAAGCCGGGCTGGATTTGATTCGGTATGTTCGGCAGGAAATTCGGATCGATGTCGTTGTAGAAGGAATAGAAGCCATTCGCCAGATCGATCTCGTTCCGATCGACGTGGTGGTCGCGGTTCGTGTCCGTCCAGTAATAGTAGTAGCCGTTGGAGATCGGCACGCCGCTGCCGAAATACGAGATGAACCCGAGCTGATCGGCGAAGCGGCCGTACGACGCGCGAACCAGGGTGTTCTTCTTCTCACCCACCGCGTACGTTGCCGATGCCCGCGGCTGCCAGTTTTCGTATTCGAACTGCCAGTTCCTCACCCCATGAAAGGCCACGGGCGGCAGGAGGTCCGGAAAGGTCGTGTTCCCGAAAGACTCGCCCGGAAGGTTCCTCGACTGTTGACGGTCGTACCGAATTCCCGCGTTGACGGTCAGGTTGCCCAGTGTGACCGTGTCCCCGAGCGTGCCGCTGATGTAGTTGGTCTTGTACGTCGTGCGCACGCCGCGGGAGATCAGGGCCAGAGCGGAGGAATATGAGTACTCGATTCCCTGGATCTGGTCGCCCGGCAGTCCCGTCTGCGAATCGGCGATCTGAGTACGGTAATTGAAACTGACTTTCAGCTCGTGATTCGCCGAGCCCGTGTTGAAGAACTTCGAGACCTGGCCGTTCGCCTGCTTTTGCGGGTCCTTGGCGTAGTAGTAGACCCAGGAGTTGTGGTACTGGAAATCGAAGTAGTCGATCTGTACGTCGCGGCCGGCCGGGAAACCGCGCGGGTCGCCTCCGCCACGCGGAATCGAATCATAGATCACGTCCTGATAGTTGGCGAAGATCGAAGCAAAGAGACTCGATGAGAACACGTGGTTGTCTTCGATCTTGTAGAAGTTCGTCGGAATGGAAAGGTTGGTCAATGTCTCGGGAGAGCGCAGCGTCACGGTCGAGCTCGAGTTGCGCCCGTCCTCGATCCGGTTGCTCCGCGAGAAGTAGAGGTTTAGTGAGTTCGCGGACGAGACCTGCGTATTCAGCTTGGCGCTGAAGGGGACAAGCTGGACGGTCGATGCATACGACCCGGCAGCGACGCTCGGCTGCACCGTGTTGACCGAAATGTCCTGGCGCGATCCGGCTGCCCAGAGCCAGAGCTTGTCCTTGATGAGCGGCCCGCCGAGCTCGGCGCCATACTCGCGAATGAACCGTGTCTTGTTCGTCTGAAACCCTTGATCGACGGCTTCCGCCGAGGTGTTGTCCGATTGCCAGTTCTTCGACGCGTACAGGAAGCGGGCCGAGCCCTTCAATTCGTTGGTGCCCCGCTTGGTCACGACGTTGATCTGCACCCCCGGATTCTGAAGTTCGAGAAGGGAGCCGCCTGTCGTGACTTCGACGTCCGAAAACGTGTCGTAGTCGAAGAACGTGTTTGTGCCGCCGTTCTGCCGGTCGAGAGGACTGCCGTAGGTATTGTCGGTGATGGTCGATCCGTCGACCTGGTAGGTCACGTTCGCCGCACCCTTGCTGATGAAATCGGGCCCGCCCGCGATGGCGCTCGCGTTGCCGGCGATATTGATCTGGTCGATTTGCACTCCCGGAACCTGCTGGATGAGAGCGTAGATGTCGCGCGAAGTCGGGATCTCGGTCAGCTCGGCGTGGGAAAAGGTCGCTCCGGTGGTGACCTTGCGCGAATCGAGGAGGGGCGTTGTGTCGGTGACGGTGACCGCCTCCTGGACCGCGGAGAGCTTCAGCTGCATTTCCACGCTCGTATCCCGTGCGAGGTTCACGATGACATTTTCTCGCTTGACGGTCGTGAATCCCGGCATCGTGACGGTGACCTGGTAATCGCCGGGGGGTACCCGGATGAAACGGAACCGGCCGCCCGCGTCGACGGTCGTCGTTTGCGGCGCCAGGGGCCCTGTCAGGGCCACGCTACCGCCCGGGATCGCGGAGCCCTGCTCATCGACGACGGTCCCGTAGATGTTTCCGGTGTTGGTCTGCGCCGAGGCGTAGAGGCCGAGACCGGCGAGCGCCACGAACCAGACCAGCACTCGAGCCAAGTAAGACCTCCACATGCCTGACCTCCTCAATTGTGAGTTGCGGTTTGTTGTGCCTGCAATCTCCGTCGAGAAAGAATCACGAGCGCGAGTCTCCCGGTGAAGTTGGATTTATGCTATCGCGATTTCGCCGCGCGACGCCGAATTAGTCGCGCGCCGACGAAGCGGCCGGCGCGAGGGATTCAATTCCGCGAACGGACACTCCGCTTTTCTGGATGACTGGAGGTCAAATGGGCCTGCGGGCCTCGACT
>JBBQDF010000314.1:0-4143 GCA_038319475.1 Thermoanaerobaculia bacterium | reverse complement strand
CCGCCCGGGCCCCGCCGTTTTCCTGTTCGGTGTCCAGGATCCCGGCAATCTCGGCGCGATCGTGCGGGTCGCCGAGGCGGCCGGCGCCGCGGGAGTTCTGGCGGCGCCCGGTTCGGCCGACTTTTTCCATTCCCGCGCCGTTCGCGCGAGCGCCGGAAGCGTCCTGCGAATCCCCGTCTCGGGGAGGGTTTCCTTCGAGCCGTTCGCCGCCGACGCGCGCGCGGCCGGACGCACGATCGCCGGAGCGGTCGCCTCCGGCGGAGACAATCCGTTCGAGAGACCGCTCGAGAACGCTTCGGTGCTCGTCATCGGGGCGGAAGGGACGGGCCTTCCCGCGGGCGCCTATCGATATCTCGACCGCCGGCTCACTCTCCCGATGCGCGAACCGGTCGATTCGTTAAACGCCGCCGTCGCCGCCGCGTTGCTGCTCTATTCCGAGATGCTGGGGAGGTTGAGAGTTGAGAGCTAATAGTTAGGAGTCAATTCCTCTTCGGCTCGCCGTTCAGTCAACCCTCACCCTCAACCCTCAACCCTCAACCCTCCACCCTCAACCCTCGACTCCCCCTCCGCAAACACCTCCGCCTGAAACGTCCAGAGCCGGGCTTCCGGATCCCGCCAGGCGTCTGCCGGAAGTCCTGCCTTGCGCGAGACCTCCTGCAGGAAGCGCTCGCGCGTCATGTTCCACTCGGTGGCGACCTGCGGCAGAAGAAGACCGCTTCTGCCGGACAGCTCGAGGATCAAGCCGTCGCGGCCGACTTCGATCTGGTCGGGATTCTCCACTTCGGTCGGCGGCGTCAGGACCGAGATCTCGATCTCGATGAAAGGAAGCTCCTCGGGAGCGAGGGGCGCAAAGCGCGGATCTTCGAACGCGGCACGCAGCGCGAATCGCGGCACGGTGCGTCCGAGGTCTCCATCCGGGGCCAGGGTGCCGATACAGCCTCGGAGGTCGCCGCCCGCGCGCAGCGTGAGGAAAAGAGCGCGCGCGCCCCCGAACGCCTCGGACCGGTCGGACGACAGGCGCGGCAGCGGTTGCCCGCGAAAATGCGCTTCCAGAGACTGCCGCGCGAGATCGAGAAGATCCCGGCGCGTCGCAGAGGAGAGCTCGTGTCCCGTCATCCTCGCGACGAAACGGAAAGAGCGCGGAGGAAAGTCCCGACCGCCGCTTCGAGCTCCGGCAGCTTCCCCTCGAAGAAATGGCCCGTCGACGGCACGACGACGACCTCGCCGGCGCTGCCCACGAACTCGCGGAGCAGTTCGGGCGGGCCGTAGGTATCGTCTTGCCCGACGACGAAAAGCGCGGGCACCGCCGGGCGGGGGGTGTCCCGGATGGAGTCGTTCGCCACCGGGAGCCCGACGCCGAGAAATGCCTTCACGCGCGAGTCGTACGCGATTGCCCGCAGCGCGGCGGCGCATCCGAACGAGAATCCCCCCGCCACCAGCGGCGCTCCGGCGCGCCGCTCCACCTCGTCGGCGGCGGCCCGGAAGTCGAACATCTCTCCGCGCCCCTCGTCGTGTGTCCCCTCGGAGAGCCCGACTCCGCGGAAGTTGAACCGCAGAGTGGCCCACCCGTTTTCGACGAGAGCCCGGGCGGCCCGATACACCACTTTGTTGTGGAGCGTGCCCCCGAAAAGAGGATGCGGATGCGCGAACACCGCGCCCCCGCTCCGCGGCGACGGGACGTCTTTCCAGAGCCCTTCCAGCCGGCCGGCGGGGCCCGGAAAGAAGATCGTCTCGAGGCGGTCACTCAGGGGAGCCCTGCTTCGCGAGACCCCGGGCGATGAACCGGAGACATTGGCGAAAGGCGGCGTTCGTCGTATTCTTCCGGGCTCCCGGCCGGTCTTTGGCCGCGACGCCCGGTTCTCTCGAGAACAGAACAGCCGCATGGCACGGAAGCAGGGACCAGACGCATGAACAAGATCGTACACGTCGTCGGCACGGGCACCATCGGGGAGCCCCTGATCGGGCTCTTCGCGGACTTCAAGAAGTACCTGGGAATCGACGAGATCACCTTTCACAAGCGCACACCGATGACGACCGAGCGCGCGAAGGTGAACCACCTCCTGCAGCGAGGGGCCAAACTGGCCGTCGATTCGGACAAGGTCGCCGACTTCGAGGCGCTCGGGCACAAGGTCGACTTCGAGGCGCAGGAGGCCCTGGAGCGCGCGACCGTCGTCATCGACTGCACGCCCGCCGGCAATGAGAACAAGAAGGCGTACGAAAAGCTCTCCGGCCCGCGCGGTTTCCTGGCCCAGGGCAGCGAGTTCGGGTTCGGCAAGCCCTACGCGATGGGAATCAACGACGAGGCGCTGGTCGCGGGAGAGGACCGTTTTCTGCAGGTCGTCTCCTGCAACACCCACAACATTGCCGCGCTGATCAAGACCCTGGCGGAGGACGAGAACCACGGTTCGGGGCTCGAGCAGGGCCGCTTCGTCTGCATGCGGCGGGCAAACGACGTCTCCCAGGACTCGAGCTTCGCCCCCGCGCCTTCAGCCGGAAAGCACGACGACGCCCAGTACGGCACGCACCATGCGCGCGACGCGTCCCGCCTTCTCGAGACGATCGGCTGGAAGACGAAGCTCTTTTCTTCCGCCATGAAGTTGAACACCCAGTACATGCACTCGCTTTGGTTCGACCTCGAGCTCACGCATCCGATGACCAAGGAGAGGGCCCTCGAACGCCTCCGCGCGAACCGCAGGATCGCGATCACCGAAAAGCGGTCGTCCAACCAGATTTTTTCCTTCGGCCGCGACCACGGGTACTACGGCCGGATCCTCTCCCAGGCCGTCGTCGCGGCGCCGACGATCACGACGAACGGGGACCGCGACGTGGTCGGCTTCTGCTTCACGCCGCAGGACGGAAACTCGCTGGCCTCGTCGATCGCCGCCGCCCTCTGGCTCATGGACCCTGACTACGACCGTCAGGCCCGGCTGGGAGTGCTCGATCGGTTTTTTTTCCGGGAGATCTGAGGCCGGGCTCGGCAACCCTCTCAACATCTCCCCCGGCTGCTAGACTCGGCCCCGATGGATTGGGTGACCTGTCCGACGTGCGGCTTCACGCAGATCCCGACCGAAAAGTGCCTCCGATGCTCGCGCCCTCTGGCGGCTCCGGAGCCGCCGGCGGAGAGGGAAGCGATTCCCGAGAGCCCCCGATTACCCGTCGCGGCGCCTCTCATCCCTCTCATCCCGCCCCCGCGGCAAGTCCCGACCCCGCGTCCCTCGCCCGTCAGAAGCGCGAGGCCGGAGACTCCTCGGGCGATCCCTGTAACGGAAAGGGCCCCTTCGACCGGCGGCGCGCCGAAGGCGGCCGCCCTCGCGGCCGCGGCGACGCTGGCAGCCATCCTGCTCTTTCTGGCGCTGCGTCCCCGGGCGCCGGCTCGTCCTCCGCCCCTGTCCCCCTCCCCGGTCCCGGCCGCCGCCTCCGCCCGGGTCGACCTTTCCGGCCGGTGGGAGACCGAGTATTCGAAGACGCTCGCCGCCCCCTCGCGCCCCGCGTTGAAACAGGTTTTCCTCGAAACGGACTCCGACGGCGCGATCCTCGCCGCGCAGGTCCTGCTGACCGATCCCGGCCGCGGCGGAGCGGGCGCCGGCTACCGGCTGGTCGCGGACGGGCCGCAGCGGCTGGGACGGATCTCCTCGCTCCTCGCGTCCTCACCCGCGGGCGCGAACCTGCCCGTTGACTTCATTCCCTATCCGGCCTGGATCCCGAGGCGCGAGCGGGTCTGGCGGGCTCTCGAGGGACAGAGCCGCCGGGTCCTCGACGTGCGGTATCTGCTCTTAGAATCGATCGAGGACGACTACCTGGTACAAGCGGGCGTCAACCAGAGCGGATTCCTGTCGTACGTCTTCTTCTCGAAGCCCTACGCGCGCAACCGCGGCGTCGACGCTCTCTCGGATGTCATTCACCCGAACCCCGGAAGCTCATTGCGAGGATTTCAGAATCTCGTCTGGGACCTGTCGGGCGCCGCGGACTTTTTGAAGCTCGAGGTCTACGGCACGCTCTCGGGGCCCGAGAGCGGGCGGGCGGAGCGGATCACGCTGAAGAGGAAATAGCGGATCGGGACGGAAAGGTGAAACGGGAACGGGAAACGAAGGCGAAATACCCGATTGGCCGCGTCCGGAGGCTTTTCCGTTCGCCTCACCCCTC
>JBBQDF010000313.1:0-4153 GCA_038319475.1 Thermoanaerobaculia bacterium | reverse complement strand
CCGGCCGCTCCGCGGGGCCGGGCGGCGGAGGAAGCGGCGGCGAGTACGGGCGACCCCCGGGCTGCCGTCGCCGCGGCCTTGCTCGCCGCGGCGTTTGCTGCGGCGGCGCTCGCGTTCGATCCGTCCGCGGACGCGGCGTTCGACGCGCCGAAACGGCTGCTGAGCCTGTTCGCCATCGCGGGGGCGTGTTTTGCGGCGTTCGGGTTTGGGTCGTGGGAGACGCTTTTCTGGCGAGGGCGTCTTGCGGGATGGAAGGACGGGCGGGCCCCGTTGCTTCTCGTCGCGGCCGCTCTCCTGGCGGCAGTCGCCTCCGCCGCGGCATCTCCGAGGAGGGCGCTCGCGTTCGATTCACTGAGGCCGATCCTCGTGATGGCCGCGCTTCTGCCGATCGGCGCGTCGCGCGCGTTCGCGCGGCACCGCAGAGGCCTCGCCGCGGCGTTCCTCGCGATCTGCGGGCTCGATGCGGCCGTCTCCATTCTGCAGGCGGGCGGCTTCTACCAGCCCTTCCCGCTCGTGACACGTGGCAACCGCGAGGCGACCGGCGCGTTTGCCGGCAACGTGGGCTATCTCGCCCTCGGCCTCGCGTTCGGCGCGGTTGCGGCTCTCGGGTTCGCTCTGGCCGGCCGGAGCCGGGGCTTGCGGACCGCGGCGGCCGCGAGCTTCCTTCTCTTCGGCGCCGCCCTCCTGGTGAACCGGAACCTGACGTCTTTCTCGGCATTGACGGCGGGCGCGGCCGTTCTCCTGTTTGGAACCTACGGCCGGCGCGCCGTGCTCCCGCTTCTCGCCGCGCTTCTCGTTCTCGTCGGCGGGATGTCGGCGTATCGCCCGATGCGCGAGCGCGCCACATCGGCGGTTCGCTCCGCGCGCGCGGGAGACTGGGACGTCCTCCTGTCGTATCGCCTCGCCCCCTGGAACGCGGCCCTCCGGATGGCGCGCGAGCGCCCGCTTCTCGGATACGGGCCGGGAACGTTCGGCTCCGAGTACGTGACCCACCGCCTCGACGCCGAGATTGCCGCGCGCCACCGCTTCGTCAGTCCCCTTGCGACCAGCACGTATGGAGAGGCGCACTGCGACTACCTCCAGCCGTTCGCCGAGGCGGGTCTCTTAGCCGGGCTGGCCGCGCTCGCCGCGGCAGTCCTCCTGATCGGGGCGCTCGTTCGCAGGGTGCGTCACGTGGCCGGGCCCGAACGCCAAGAGGCGCTGGTCCTTCTCGCGATCCTGACCGCGGGGGCGGTGGCGGCGCTGACGTGGTTTCCTCTGCAGCGCCCGATCACCGCGATTCCGCTTCTCGTGGCGGCGGGCCGCGCCTGGCGGGTTGCGTTTGCCAGAGGGGCCTCGTGAGGATCGCGCGGCCGCTGCTGATCACGGCGGGCTTCGCCCTGCTCCTCTGGCGCGAGCCCGCCCGGTACCACGCCGAAAGGGAAATCCGCGCCGCGTCAGAGGCCCTGCGCTACGTCCTCACGCACGCGACGGAGCTGCCGGACGCGGCGGGAGCGCTCGACCGGGTCGCGAGAGCCGGGGCGGACGTGCGGGCCGCCCTGCCCGGGGATTCCCGCCCTCTCGTCCTCGAGGGCTCCGCGCGCCTCGTGCGCGGCGAACCGGAGCGGGCGCGCGAGCTCTATGACCGGGCCAACGCCGAAGGAGAGAGGGCGGAAACCGACCTGAACCTCGCCCGGGCGCTCGAGCGGCTGGGCCGCGAGGAGGACGCCCGCGCGGGTTACGTGCGCGCCGCCTGGGTCTCCCCTGCGCTTCTCGGCGCCATGCTTCCCGACGTCGCCGAGTCGACCGGCGCCCGGGTCGCGCGCCTCGAGGAAGAGCTGAATCACGGCCGGCTCACGGCGCCGCCGCCGCGGCCGCGTTAGTTACCGGAAGATCAGAGCGGACCAGATCCCCCAGACGTGCAGCTTGTAGAGCAGCATCGTTTTCAAGATCGCGAAACCGTAGCGGACCGACGGCCCGAAGGCGATCTGCGACGCTTCGTCGAAATACCGCGTTTCGATCGCGATCTCACGGATCGTCAATCCCTTCGCCATGCCCTGCGCGATGATCTGCGTGTCGAAGACAAAACTGTCCGAGTTCGCTTCCAGGTTTATGGACTCGAGATACCGCCGGCTGTACGCGCGAAATCCGCTGTGGTACTCCGTCAGATAAATCAGAAACGTCGCGTTCTCGACGGCCGTCAGGAAGATGTTCCCGAGGTACTTCCACTTCGGCATGCCCCCCTGGATCGGCCGCCCCCCGAGCATGCGGCTGCCGAAGACGGCGTCGCACCGGCCGGCGAGCAGCGGCTCGAGCAGGTGCGGGATGACGGTCGGGTCGTACTGATGATCCGGGTGCACCATCACCACGATTTCGGCGCCGCGGTCGAGGGCAGTGCGATAGCAGGTCTTCTGGTTCCCGCCGTACCCGCGGTTCTTCGCATGGACGACGACGTGGAGCCCCAGGCGCCGCGCTTCTTCAACCGTCGCGTCGCGCGACGCGTCGTCCACGAGAATGACGTCGTCGACGGCGGCCTTCGGGATGTCCGCCCAGGTCCGCTCCAGGGTCTTCGCGGCGTTGTACGCGGGCATGACGACGGCGACGCGCGCGCGCGTCCCGGCCGCCGGAAGAATCCCGGGCGCCGCCTGTCGAAAAGATTCCGTCACCTCGGGCGCCCTCACATCAGACCCCGCGGCGCGTCAGCACGACCGGCAGTGTTCTCAGGAGGATCGCGAGATCGAGCCCGAAGGACCAGTTATTCAAGTAAGCCAGATCGTAGCGCAGCTTGATCTCGGGCTCCGTCGCGTAATCGCCCGAGATCTGCGCGAGCCCGGTCAGCCCGGGCCGGACCGAATGCCGGAGCGAGTACCCGGCCACGCGCCGCGAGAACCGCTCGGAGAACTCGGGCCGCTCCGGTCTCGGTCCGACGAGGCTCATATCGCCGCGCAATACGTTCCAGAGCTGCGGGATTTCGTCGACCCGCATCGCGCGGAGAAGTCGCCCGACGAACGTCACGCGCGGGTCGCCGGGCACCGACAGAACGGCCCCGGTTTCGATCTCGGCCCCGACCCGCATGGTCCGCAGCTTCCAGAGGGAGAAGTCGAGCCCGTCCTTTCCCACCCGCCGCTGGCGGTAGAACGGCCCGCCTCGGGACGTCGAAAGAACCGCGACGGCGGCCAGCGCCAGGAAAGGGAGCAAAGCCACGAGCAGCACCGCGGAGCCGGCGACGTCGAAAACGCGCTTGGCGACGGCCGGGAGTCCCTCGAGGGGCCGCAGCTTCGCCTCGAGAAGCGGGAGGTCCCCGACGATGCGGAAGCGCAGGCGGCCGATCATCGTCTCGAACGGCGAGGGCCAGACGAGCAGGTCGGCATCGCCGTCGCGGGGCAGCACCTCGCCGATGCGGTCCCGCCAGCTCGTCTCGTCGGGAGTCAGGATGATCTCGTCGGCGCGCAGCCGCCGGGCGGCCTCGGCCAGGTCCGACAGGGCGCCGACCCGAGGGACCTGCGGGATGGTGCTCTCCGAGTCCGCGACGAGGCCCACCACCTCGACGCCCGACCACGGGTGGCGGCGGATCGTGTCGGCGATCAGGGCGGCCGCGGGGCCTGTCCCGACGATCAGCGCGCGGCGGCGGGGCTGCGGAAAGAGCCGCTCGAGCAGGATCCGCCAGAGCGCGACCATGGCGCCATTGATCACGACGAACACGACGAGGACCGACCGCGGAAACGCGTACGCCTGCGCGAACGCCAGGAAGAAAACCGCGGAGAGCGCCAGCAGCTGAAAGAAAAGCGCGGGGATCAGCAGGCGCCCGAGCGGGTCGCGGAAGCGCTCCCGCGCTCCGTACAGGCCGAAGAGGGAAAGCGAAATGCCCTGAGCGGCCGCCACCAGGAGCACGTTGCCCGGCGTGAATTGAACGTTCCTCCGCGGAAGCAGGGTTTCCGTGCCCGGAATCGATACGCGCGTTCGGATCCAGAACGCGAACGCGAGCGCGGCCACGGCGATCGCGAGGTCTCCGGCCAGGGCGATCGCGCGGAAATGCGAGTGGGACTGCGCGCTCACGTTCTGGCCACCGGCTTCCAGGCGGCGCGGCTGTATCCCGCGAGACCTGCCGCAACACCGGCGGCCAGAGCGAGGTTGATCACGGCGAAATAATAGAGCGCACCGGCGACTCCCCCCC
>JBBQDF010000312.1:0-4179 GCA_038319475.1 Thermoanaerobaculia bacterium | reverse complement strand
GAACGGAGGGACGAGGCCGGCGGTCGAAGGCCGCATCCGGCCGAGCCGCCGGCCGGTGCCTTCGCCGCGTCGCGGAGAAGGCACGTCCCGAGTGAGCGGAGGCGACGGAATATAATCCCCTCAAACAGATAAGGGGGCCAGGATGCTGTCCGTTCCCTCACTCCGACTGAACCAGTTCGGCGTGCGGTTCTATGAGGCTCTGCTTTCGGGAGCGGATCTTCAGACGCTCGTCGGGTTCGAGGTGCTGTCCTTCGGAGCGGGCAGTCAGACGACTCGGGGAAAAGCCAGGGCCGGGGGGCGCGTCAACTGGGAATTCCTGGAGAAGAAGATCGGCTCCTCCGAACACGCATATCAGCGGCCGATCATCCAGAAGAAAATCGAGGAGCTGGTCGCCTACTACCTTCAATGCGCCGATTCGGGCACCCTCCCCGCCATCGCCGGCAGCGTGCTGCTCGTTTCCGAGCGACGCCTCGACTTCGTCCCCTCGGGCGGACGGTCCGACATCGGCACGCTGAAGCTGCCGGACGAAGGAGGGATCCTGCGAGCCTTGGATGGCCAGCACCGGCTCCTGGCTCTCCATCAGCTCGCCGAGAAGCACAACCTGAAGGACTTCCAGGTGCCCGCGGTCGTCTTCGACGCCCTGACGGCCGATCAGGTGGTCGAGCTCTTCGTGACGATCAACAGCAAGCACACCAAGTTGAACCCGTCCCACCTGATCTCGCTTTCCGGGCGCCGGCTCTATCGCGACGAAAATCTAGCCGCCGCCCACGACGTCATCCGGAGCCTGAACGAGGACGAGAACTCTCCCCTGCGCGGGCAGATCAAGGTGCTCGGAATCGGAAAAGGCGCGGTCACGCAGGCTTCTCTCGCCGACGAGCTGCGCGATGTCTTTGCCGCCATGGACGCGGCCGGGGGACGGATCGCGAAGGAGTTCCGGGAGAACGCCCGCCGGTTTTTCCTGAATTACTTCAAGGCGGCGGGGCGCGCTTTCCCGTCCGCGTTTGCCGGACGGAAATACTCGATCAAGAGCGCGACCTCACTCAGGGCGTTCATCCGCATCGTCCCGTACGTCATCGCGATGATCCGGAGCCGCGCCGGGGACGTCTGGTCGTCGGGAGAGCTCGACGCGGCGCTGCGGCCCTGGTCCGAAGCCGTCGGCGACAAGAGGTTTGAAACCGAAGGTGCCTGGAAAGAGAAGATGACCGGCGGGACGCGGTCCGCGGTCGAGATCCTCGCCCGCGAGCTTCGCCAGGGCTTGAACACCTGACAGCGGCGGCGGGCGGCTCGAACTCCCCCGCCTCTTTTTCGTAGATCTCAGAGAGGAGCGGACGCCCATGGGAGCCATCGGAGGATGCCTTCTGGTCCTGGTCGTCGCGGCGTTTGCCGCCGCGATCTGGGCCATCTCGCGCTACAACAACCTGATAACGCTGAAGAACCAGGTGGCAAACGCCTGGAAGCAGATCGACGTCCAGCTGAAGCGGCGGCACGACCTGATTCCGAACCTGATCGCCTCGGTCAAGGGCGAGATGCAGTTCGAGCAGGACACGCTCGAGAAGGTCATCCAGGCGCGCAACAGCGCCGTGTCCGCCCGGGGCGTGGCCGAGACGGCGGAAAAAGAGAATCAGCTCACCCAGACGCTATCCCGGCTGTTCGCTCTGGCCGAAAATTACCCGAACCTGAAGGCGAACGAGAGCGTGAAGGCGCTGATGGAGGAGCTCACCTCGACCGAGAACAAGATCGGGTTCGCGCGCCAGTTCTACAACGACATTGCGACCCGGTTCAACACCGTCCAGGAGGTCTTTCCCGACCAGTTCATTGCGCGCGCCTTGAACTTCCAGCACGTGGAGCTCTTCGCGATCACCGATGCCGCGGAACGCGATGTGCCGGCCGTCGACCTCAGCCTGAAGAAGTAGTTTTCAGCGTTTTTAGTCTTTCAGCGGCCCGGTCAGGCACGCCGGCCGGGCCCACAATTGTCAGGCGTCTTCGGGAAGGCCAGAGCGCTTAGGGGTTCGGGGTAACGCGACTTTCTCTCAACTCTCAACTCTCAACTCTCAACGCTGGAACCTCAACCCTCCATGAACATCTACGACCAGCAGCGCCGGAACCTCCGCCGCACCGCGGGGCTTCTGACCGGTTTCATCGTGTTCGTCACGTTTCTCGGGATGGGGGGCGACCTGTTTCTGTACGGCTCGGGGGCGAGCCCGGGTCTGCCGGTTCTGACGATCGGAGCGCTTCTGTTCGGCGGCGGCTCCGCTCTCTGGTCTCTGAAGGGGGGCGATCGCGCGGTCCTCGAGTCCACGCATGCGCAGCCGCTCGACCCCTCGAACCCCCGCCACAAACTGCTCGACAACGTGGTCGAGGAGATGGCAATCGCCTCCGGCCTCCCGAAGCCGGCGGTCTACATCGTCCCGGATCCCGATCCGAACGCGTTTGCCACGGGCGCCGGACCGGAGAAATCCTCGATCGCCGTGACCGCCGGATTGCTCGAGGCGCTGAACCGCGAAGAGCTCCAGGCGGTCGTTTCGCACGAGATGTCGCACGTCAGAAATTACGACGTGCGCGTCATGACCGTCGTCGCGGCGCTCGTCGGGTCGGTTCTCCTGATCTCCGATTGGGGCAGCCGGGGTCTTTCGTTCAGCGGCGGGTCCAGCAACGACGACGACGGCGACAGCGGGGGTCTCGGAATCCTGTTCTTCGTCCTCTGGGTGATCTCGCTCGTGCTCGCTCCGATCATCGCCCAGATCGTCGCGATGTCGGTCTCCCGCGAACGGGAGTACCTGGCCGACGCGTCCGGCGCCGAGCTCACGCGCAACCCCCTGGCGCTCGCGTCGGCGCTCGAAAAGATCGCTGCGGCCGCCGCGCCCACCCGATCGATCAAGCAGGGGGTGGCGCATCTCTGCATCGAGGACCCGCGCGGCCGCGCGATCAACGAGCAGACCGGCGTGTTCTCGAACCTTTTCGCGACGCACCCGCCCATCGGCCAGCGCATCGCGATCCTGAGGGAGATGGCGTACCAGATGGCGGCGCGGTAAGCGAAAGGCGGAGGGCTGACGGCGGAGGGCCCGACCGCTTTTCGGTTGTCAATTTCAGTGCGTGGGAAATCGGCCGGAGAACCGAAAATTGAACCGAGAACCGACGACCCGCGGAGCCGGCCTAATCCAGATCGAAATCGCGGATCGGTCTCGAATCGTCCTTCTTTGCGCGGTCGAAAAGCTCGTCGAATTTCCGGTTGAGGACGTCCTTCTTCGACTTCTCCGCCTCGATCGAGGCGTTGAACTTCTTTTCGCGCTCGACGTCGTGCGTCTTCAAGGCCCCGATGGCGTCATCGACGGACTGGAACGTGCGCGGCACCTTCGGCGCCTCGTGCGCAATGACGGCCTTGAGCTCGGGATCAATCTTCAGGCGCGCGTTGCAGCAGGGGCAGAGAAGCTCGAAGTCCATGGCGGAAGTGTAACGGAGCGACGGAGGGGAAGGGATCGCGGGGGTGTCTGGACCAGCCCTTCCGCCAGGTTCGCGACGTGAGGCCTGAATAGAATCAACCCCTGCGGGCCCTCTCACCCCAACCGTCTCCCCGAGCGGGGAAGGTCGCTGCCCGTTCGCCGCGGTGGCGAATACGCTCGCATCGAGAGGAGTCTCCTGACCGAAGGGAAGGAGGAGCCTCTCGATGCGGGAGCCGGAGCGAACGGAGGGACGAGGCCAGCGGTCGAGCCGACAGGCGAGCCGCTGGCCGCTGCCGTTGCCGCGACGCGGCAACGGCACGTCCCGGAGTGAGCGGAGGCGACGTTCAGAATCCCTTCCGCTCCCGTCGCTCCCGGCGCTCCCTCCGGTCCGGCCGGCCGGCATCTTCGCGGGGGGCGAGCATCCGGTCGATCCGTCTCGCCTCGGCCACTTCGGGGGAGGGGGGCGGCGTGATGTCCTCGTAGAGCTGCCGCGCCTGAGTTTTGGGAATGGAACGGGACGCGAGCCCGCGGACCATCAACACGCGCGAATCTCCCCGGGACGATCCGATGCTCAACCGGTCTCCAATGCAAACCTCGCGGTGCGGCTTTGCCCGCGCGCCGTTCACGTCCACTTTTCCCCCTTCGATCGCCGCCTTCGCCTGGGATCTCGTCGGGTAGACGCACGCGACGTCGAGCCAGACGTCCAGGCGAACGGTGGCGGCCGGGGCGGGGTCGCTCA
>JBBQDF010000311.1:0-4187 GCA_038319475.1 Thermoanaerobaculia bacterium | reverse complement strand
GCGGCACGCCCTCGCGCGAGCGCGCTGGCGATTCGCCCGCGAGGAGAACGGCCGCCCGGTCGCCGACGACCGGTCCGTGTGGCTCGAAGGCGGCTTCCGGCCCGGGAAGATCTACGAGGTCGTTTACGTCGCCCATGATCCGGTGGTGGCCGGGCTCGGCCTGGCCGCCGTCCGCGACGCCGCCTCGTGGTTCAAAAACGGGCCGGACGCCCTGGTCCACGCGCGGCGCGTTTACGGGCTCGGAATCTCGCAGTCGGGGCGCTTCCTTCGCCTGTTCGTCCAGCAGGGCTTCAACGCCGACGAGGAGGGCCGGCGGGTATTCGACGGGCTGTTCGTTCATGTCGCCGGCGCCGGCGTCGGGAGCTTCAACCACCGATTCGCCCAGCCGTCGCGCGATGCGCAGCCTGTCACCGCGCTCTTCTATCCGACGGACCTCTTCCCGTTCACGGACCTGCCGGAGAAGGATCCGGTAACCGGCGCCACGGGCGGCCTTCTCGACCGCGCCCGCGCGGAGAAGGTCGTCCCGAAGATCTTCTTCACCAACACCTCGTACGAATACTGGTCGCGGGCCGCGTCGCTCATCTCCACTTCCCCGGATGCATCTGCCGACGCGGCGATTTCGGAAGACGCGCGGATTTATTTCTTCGCAGGCCTTCAGCACTTTTCGGGGCCGTTTCCCCCGACGCCCGCGCCGTCGCGGGGCCTTCGCGGCACGCACCCGCAGAACCCGAACCCGGTCGCGTGGCTCTGGCGCGCGCTCTTCGACGCCATGGACGCGTGGGTCCGAGACGGTGTCGCGCCGCCTGAGAGCCGCGCCCCTCGCGTGGCGGACGGGACGCTCGTCTCCCTCGCCGCGTTCCGTTTTCCGGCGATTCCGTCCCTCCCTCGGCCGGCCCGCGCGCATGAGGCTCTTCGCCTGGACTTCGGGCCGCGGTGGAGGGACGGGATCGTCTCGCTCGAGCCGCCGCGCGTGGGAAAGTCCTTCCCTTCACTCGTGCCGCGAGCCGACTCCGACGGAAACGACGTGGGCGGCGTCCGCATCCCCGAGATGGAGGTCCCCGTCGCGACCGACACGGGGTGGAACCTGCGCGACTCCGCGACGGGATTTCCCGGCGAGCGGGTCAGCTTCATCGGCTCGCACCTCGCGTTTCCGAAGACGCGCGCCGACCGCGAGCGGGAGAAGGACCCGCGGCCCTCGCTCGAGGAACGGTACGGGTCGCGCGAGCGATACCTCGGTCTCTACGCACTAGCCGCGATGCGTCTTCTCGACGACCGCTTTCTGCTGCCGGAGGATCTCGCGGACGTGCTCGCCCGCGGAGGCGCCGAGTGGGACGAGGCGATGAGATAGCGGTCCGTTCCGCGCTGATCTGCTCCCATCTGCGCGCGGCGCACCATATGATTCCGGCGATGCAGGACTTCGAGAAGCTAGGTGTTTTTTACCTCGGCCGCACGACAGGCGCCCCGAAGAAAGAGGCCGAAAGCCTGGTCCTGTATGACTCGCGCGACCTCGTCACGCACGCGGTGTGTATCGGGATGACGGGCAGCGGCAAGACCGGACTCTGCATCTCGCTGATCGAAGAGGCGGCGCTCGACGGGATCCCGGCGATCGTCATCGACCCCAAGGGAGACCTCGGCAACCTGCTGCTGACGTTCCCCGACCTCGCGGCGGGAGATTTTCGGCCCTGGGTGAACGAGGAGGACGCCGCCCGGAAGGGCATCTCCGCGGACGACCTCGCCAGGCAGCAGGCCGAACTCTGGAAATCCGGCCTCGCCTCGTGGGGCGAAGACGGCAACCGCATCGCGAAGTTGAAGAGCGCCGCGGATTTCGCGATTTACACGCCCGGGTCGACGGCCGGACTGCCGGTTTCCATTCTGAAGTCCTTCGATGCCCCGAACGAGGCGACGCGCTTCGACGGCGAGCTGCTCGGCGAGCGGGTCGGCACCACCGCCACGGGCCTTCTCGCGCTGCTGGCGATCGAGGCCGACCCGATCCAGAGCCGCGAGCACATCCTTCTTTCGACGATCCTCGCGAGCGCGTGGAAGAAAGGCGAGAACCTGGACCTGGCGGCGCTGATTGGCCGCATTCAGAAGCCTCCCGTCACGCGCGTGGGGGTCCTCGATCTCGACTCCTTCTTCCCGGCCAAGGACCGGTTCTCCCTGGCGATGAAGCTGAACAACCTGCTCGCCGCCCCCGCATTCGCCGCGTGGCTTGAAGGCGAGCCGCTCGATGTCGCCGCGATTCTTCGCACGCCCGAGGGAAAGCCGCGGATCTCCATCTTTTCGATCGCGCACCTTTCCGACGCGGAACGCATGTTTTTCGTGACCATGCTGTTGAACGAGGCGGTCGGCTGGATGCGCGGACAATCGGGCACCACGAGCCTGCGCGCGATCGTGTACATGGACGAGATCGCCGGCTACTTTCCTCCGGTGGCGACGCCGCCGTCGAAGGCCCCCCTGCTGACGCTTCTGAAGCAGGGCCGCGCCTTCGGCCTCGGTGTCGTGCTCGCGACGCAGAACCCGGTCGACCTCGACTACAAGGGGCTTTCGAACGCCGGCACCTGGTTTCTCGGAAGGCTCCAGACGGAGCGCGACAAGGCCCGGGTCCTCGAGGGACTGGAGGGAGTCGCCGCGGGCGGAGGACCGAAGTTCGATCGCGGCGCGATGGAGCGCACACTCGCGGGATTGAAGACCCGCGTTTTCCTGATGAACGACGTCCACGAGGACGCGCCGGTCCTCTTCGAGTCGCGCTGGGCGATGTCCTACCTGCGCGGCCCGCTGACGCGCGGTCAGATCAAGACTCTGATGGATCCCCGCAAAGCCGGCGCGCCAGGAGCCTCCCCGGGCACCGGGACTCCCTCGGTCGAGCCGAAGAAAGCCCCTGCGGGCGCCGCGGGACCGGCCCCGCGAGTCACCGCATCCGAGCGGCCGCTGCTTCCTCCCTCGATTCCCCAGTACTTCCTGCCGGTCCGCGGCGCCGGATCGGAAATCTGGTACCGGGCGATGGCTCTCGGCGCCGCCGAGATCCACTACTCCGACGCGAAGTCGCGTGCCGAGTCCCGTCAGGACGTCGTCGTCATAGCGCCGATCGCGGAAGGCCCCGAGCCGGTCCGGTGGGAAGAGGCGGAGCCGGCGCCGATCGCGCTGGCAGACCTCGAGCGTGATCCGGTTTCGAGCGCCGGGTTCGAAACTCCGCCCGCGGCCGCCGCCGCGCCGAAGAGTTGGGAGACGTGGTCCCGCGACTTCGCGGCATCGCTCTTCAGGACGCGGCGGTCGGACCTCTTCCGCAGCCCCTCGACGGGAGATGTATCGGCAGCGGGTGAGAGCGAGCGCGACTTCCGCGCGCGGCTCTCGCAGAAGGCCCGCGAAGAGCGCGACGAGGTCGCGGAGACCCTCCGGGGCCGGTACGCCGCGCGCCTCTCCGCGCTCTCGGAGAGAAAGCGCCTCGCGGAACAGGTCGTCGCGCGCGAAAAAGAAGAGGCGACCTCCTCTGGGATCCAGACCGCGATCTCCGTCGGGGCGACGGTCCTCGGCGCTCTCCTCGGGCGCAAAGCGGTCAGCGCCACCAACATCGGCCGGGCGACCACCGCCGCACGCGGCGCGGGACGGACCATGAAACAGGCAGGGGACGTCGGGCGCGCGAAGGACAACGTCGCCGCGATCGACGCGCAGATCGCCGCTCTTGAGAGCGAGCTCCAGGCCGAGCTCGATCAGCGAGCGGCGGCCACGGATCCCCTCACCGAAAAGCTCGAATCTCTCGCGCTGCGGCCGAAGAAGTCCGACATCTCGGTGAAGCTCGTGGCGCTCGCCTGGGCGCCTCTCCGGGAAGACGCGTCGGGTGCGGCGCCCGCCTGGAGATGAACTTCGAGAAGAGCGCTTTTCTTTTCCGACGATATCGGGTCGACCGCCGGACGGTGAAGTCGGTCAGAATGAAATTCGCATGCGCCGGGGAACAATTCTGATGGAGGCAGCCCATGGACGAAGACAGACTCAACCAATTCGTGGGGAAGGCGCTCGGAGACCTCGGCGCGACCCTAACGGCCGCGCAAGTGGTGCTCGGAGACAAGCTCGGGCTCTATAGGGCGATGGCGGGCGCCGGGCCGCTTTCGGCCGCCGATCTCGCAAAACGAACCGAGACGTCCGAGCGGTCCGTGCTCGAGTGGTTGAACGCCCAGGCAGCCTCCGGGTAC
>JBBQDF010000310.1:0-4197 GCA_038319475.1 Thermoanaerobaculia bacterium | reverse complement strand
GGAGCGATGCCGGGCGGTGTGCTCGATGACAAAATGGCCATCCAGGAAGATCGACTGGATGCGCGTCAGCAGGGAGTATTCGCGGTTCAGGTGGTCCCATCGGGCCTGAACCATCCCGATGGCCGGATCCGAGAAATACGGGAGCGACTGGCGGAGAACCTCCGGGGTAGGAACGAAGTCGGCATCGAAGATCGCGAGGAACTCCCCCCGCGCGGCGGCGAGCCCCGCCTGGAGCGCGCCCGCCTTGAACCCTTCCCGGGTCGAGCGCCGCACGTGCACGATGTCGACGCCCCGGGCCCGGTGGCGCTCGACCGCGCGGGCAGCGAGATCGGCTGTCTCATCCGTCGAGTCGTCCAGCACCTGGATGTCCAGCAGCTCGCGGGGGTAATCGATCGCCGCGGCGGCATCGATTAATCGGTCCACGACGTAGACTTCGTTGTAGATCGGAAGCTGGACGGTGACGCGAGGAAGAGTCGCCAGCTCGCCCATCGGACGGGGGTCGTCGCGGCGATGGCGGTAATAGAGGCGGACCATCAGAACCCGGTGGGCACCGTAGACGGCGAGCACGGCGAGAACGAAGTAATAGACGGCGAGCGTCACAATTTCCGCCGTGTGGGACGTCATCAGTCGGTCTTCCGCGCGCGGGGGTCAGCCCGCTGGCTGCTGTTTGGCGCCGGCGAGGCCGTGGCTCTGGGATTCGTTTTCCTGCCCGACGCGCGCGTTCATCTGCTGGCGTACCTTTCTCTCTTCGTGGCGGGCACCCTGCTCGCTCTGCTGGCGGCCCGGAGTTTATCCGGATCGGGCCCCTCTTTCCTGCTTCTCTGCGCCACCGCGTTCCGGCTGACTCTTCTCTTCCGCCCGCCGGACCTCTCCGACGACCTCTGGCGGTACCTCTGGGACGGCGGCGTGGCCCGCGCGGGGATCTCCCCGTGGGCGTACGCTCCCGCTCATCCGGCAGTTTCGGGGCTCGATCCGGCGTTGAACGCGCGCGTTGCCCACCCCTCCATCCGGACGGTGTATCCGCCGGCTGCCCAGGCGGTCTTTCGCACGTTCGGTTACGCGAGCGCGCCCTATCTCCTGAAAGGGTTTTTCGCCGCGGCGGACGTGGCGGTGGTCGGGATGCTCGCCGGATCGGGACTGGCCGGGGGAGCCTGGGCCGCCGCTCTGTATGCGTTTCATCCCCTGCCCCTGACGGAAACGGCGGGGCAGGGGCATCTCGATTCGCTGGGCGTCGCGCTGCTCCTCGCCGCCGTTCTGCATGCGCGGCGCGGCCGCGGCGCCGCTGCGGGTCTCGGGCTCACCCTCTCGGCGCTGTCGAAGTACGTGTCCGCGGCCGCGGCCCTCCCGCTCGCGCGCCGCGGGGGCTGGCGGACTGTTCTGGCTGCCGGCGCCGCAGCGCTTCTCCTCTGGGGCGCCGCTGCCCGCCTCGGGACCTCGCCGGTCGGAGGCCTGGATCAGTACGCCACGCGCTGGGAGTTCAACTCGGTGGCGTATCCGGCGGTTTTCGCGGCGATGGAGGGGGCGCGAATCCCCTCGCGGGCGAAGGAGGCCTTCCTCGGCTGGAAGGCCCGGCATCACGATCCCCCCTGGACGGCCCGCGTGTTTCCGTACTTCTACTCCGCGTTCTTCGCCCGCGCTCTGCTCGGGATCACTCTGTCCGTCCTCCTCGTGGCGATCGCCTGGCGGATGACGGACCTCTGGGGCGCCGTGCTCGCGTCGGTCGGGGCCCTGCTCCTCCTCTCTCCGACGCTGCACCCCTGGTACCTGCTCTGGGTCCTGCCGTTTGCGGCGGTGAAACGGGAGCCGGCGTTTCTCTGGCTCGCCGCCGCGGCGCCGCTCGCGTACGCGCTTCTCTATCGGACGCCCGGCCTTCCGCCCGCGGCGGTTTACGCGGCCGAATACGTCCCGTTTGCCGCGCTGCTCCTCTGGTCTCTCGGGCGGCGCGGGCGCGCTCGCGCGTGACGCGCGGCGCGTATCGGTATCGCGCCACGATCGCCTACGTGGGCACCTGGTTCCAGGGATTCCAGTTCCAGGAAAACGCGAAGCGGACCGTCCAGGCGGTGCTCGAGAACGCGATCGCGCTTTTCGCGGGCGACGGGCCCGTGCGGGTGCACGCGGCGGGGCGGACAGACTCGGGCGTCCACGCCGAAGGGCAGGTCATCCACTTCGATCTTCAGACCCGGCGAGATCCGCTCCGGATACGGGAAGGCGTCAACGCGCTCCTCCCCTGGGACGTCCGCGTGCTCGAGGCGGCTCCCGCGCCGGAAGGATTCCTCTCGAGGCGGGACGCGGCCTGGAAGGAGTACCGCTATCGGTGGAGCCGGGCGGCGGTCATTGCGCCGAAAGACTCGCTCTTCGTGGCACCGATCGCGGCAACGGCCGATGCCGCGCCGATGCGGGCGGCCGCCGCGGCCCTTCCGGGTCAAAAGGACTTTTCGATTTTCGCTGTGCGCTCCTCGCAGGTCGAGGGCGGCATCCGCCGCCTCCACGCGGCGGAAGTTGACGAGTCCGGCGACGAGATCCGGGTGATGCTGCGCGGCGACGCCTTCCTGCGGGGGATGGTGCGCTCGATCTGCGGGGTGCTCGCGCACGTGGGACGCGGGAAGGCTCCTCCGGAACGGATCGCCGAGCTCCTCGAAACCGGCAACCGCGCCCTCCTCGCCCCGAAGGCGGCGGCCTGCGGCTTGACGCTGATGCGCGTGCACTACGGGCACCTGACGGAGCGGAATACGGGGGTCCAGAGGCCCGAAGAGTTCGCCGCGGATAAGATCTGAGCACAAGATGCCGCTCCTGGCCGGCCAGCGTCTCGGGCCCTACGAGATCGTCGCGCCCCTGGGCGCGGGTGGGATGGGCGAGGTCTACCGCGCGCGAGACAGGAAGCTCGATCGCGACGTGGCGATCAAGGTTCTCCCGGGGTTCATGGCGGCCGACCGGGATGCGCTGGCCCGCTTCGAGCGAGAGGCGAAAGCCGTCGCGGCTCTCTCGCATCCGAACATTCTCGAAATCTTCGACTTCGGAACGCAGGACGGAACGGCCTTCGCCGTCACCGAGCTGCTGGAAGGCGAGACGCTGCGGGCGAAGATCCATGCCGGGCCGATCTCCCGGAAGCAGGCCGTCGACTACGCGCTCCAGGTGGCGCGGGGTCTTTCGGCCGCCCACGAGGGGGGGATCGTCCATCGGGATTTGAAGCCCGAAAATCTTTTCGTCACGAAAGACGGCCACGTCAAGATTCTCGACTTCGGCCTCGCCATGCGGGTCGAGGCGTCTGCGCCGGGAATGGAGACGAGCGCACCAACGGGATCGGCGCACACGGCGCCCGGGACCGTGATGGGAACGCTCGGCTACATGTCGCCCGAACAGGTCCGCGGGCTTCCGGTAGACCACCGCTCGGACATCTTCTCGTTCGGGGCGGTTCTGTACGAGCTGCTCTCGGGCCGGAGGGCGTTTGTAAAGGACACGGCGAGCGACACCATTGCCGCGATTTTGAAGGAGGACCCTCCCGAGCTGTCGGTGTCGGGACAGGCCATTTCGCCGGCACTCGACCACATCGTTCGCCACTGTCTGGAGAAAAACCGGGAGAACCGTTTCCAGTCGGTCAAGGACATCGCATTCACGCTCTCGGAGGCGTCGGGTCCGACCGTCAGGGCCGGTGCGGACCCCCCCGACGTACCGATCAAAGCTAAAACCAGGACAGTCTTCATCACCGCCGCCGTCGCCGCCGTCCTGGTCGTCGTGGCCGCCACGGGCCTCTTTTTCCTGCGGCGCGCCCACACAAGAACGGCTGCAGGGGGTGTGACGCGAGTGGCGGTGCTCCCGTTCGAGAACATGGGATCGCCCGACGACGACTACTTCGCGGACGGGATCGCGGACGCGGTGCGGGGCAAGCTCACGTCTGTTCCAGGCATCGAGGTGATCGCGCGCGGCAGCTCGATCGCCTACAAGAAGACGGCGAAGACTCCGAAGCGAATCGCGGAGGAGCTGGACGCCCGGTATCTGTTGACGGCCACGGTGCGGTGGCAGAAAAGCGGAGGCTCCAGCCGGGTGCAGGTCAACCCCGAGCTGGTGGAGGTCAGGGAGTCCGGCGCACCGGCCTCCAAGTGGCAACAGCCATTCGACGCGGCGCTGACGGACGTCTTCCAGGTGCAATCGGACATCGCCTCGCGCGTCGCGCAGGCGCTGGGAGTGGCGCTCGGTGGG
>JBBQDF010000309.1:0-4212 GCA_038319475.1 Thermoanaerobaculia bacterium | reverse complement strand
GGCACGGCGACGGCCGCGTCGAGCTGATCGATCAGTCGCGAATCGCCTCTTCTCCCCTCGCCAAACGCGACCTGCTGCCCGTGCCGATCTCGCGGCGCACCTGGACCACGTACAACTACGCCGCGCTCTGGATCAGCATGGCGCACTGCATTCCGACGTACTACATGGCTTCCGGGCTGATGGCAGCGGGCATGAACTGGTGGCAGGCGCTCGTCACGATCCTGCTCGGCAACACGATCGTCCTGATGCCGATCCTCCTGAACTCGCATCCCGGGACGCGCTACGGAATTCCGTTTCCGGTCTTCGCGCGGGCCGCGTACGGGACGATTGGATCCAACCTGCCGGCGATCATGCGCGCGCTCGTGGCCTGCGGATGGTTCGGCATCCAGTGCTGGATCGGAGGCGCGGCGCTGAACACGCTCTTCGTCGCGATCGACCCCGGCTGGAGCGCGCGGCTGGGGCCCGGTTTCTCGGGCCATTCGGGCGCCGAGTGGCTCTCATTCCTGCTCTTCTGGACGCTGAACATCGTGATCGTGTACCGCGGGATGGACCTCCTCCGGAGAGTCGAGAACTGGGCCGCGCCGTTCGTGCTCGTGATGACCGCCGCTCTCCTCGTCTGGGCGGTCCGGCGCGCCCATGGATTGGGGCCGTTGCTCGCTCAGCCGGGGTCCCTTCCGACCTTGCGCGAGTTCTTCCCCGTCTTCATCCCGTCGCTCACCGCGATGATCGGGTTCTGGGCGACGCTCTCGCTGAACATGCCGGACTTCACCCGCTTCGGGCGCAGCCAGCGCGACCAGATGATCGGTCAGGTCGTGGCGCTTCCGACGACGATGTCCCTGTTCGCCGCCATGGGCGTGTTGATCACGAGCGCGACGGCGATCATCTACGGGAAGACCATCTGGGACCCCGTCGTCCTCGTCGGCAGGTTTTCGGAGCCCGTGATCGTCGCCGTGGCGATGTTCACGGTCGTCGTCGCGACACTCGCCGTCAACATCGCGGCGAACGTGGTCTCGCCCGCGAACGACTTCGCCAACGCCTTTCCGCGGCTGATCCGGTTCAAGACCGGAGGGCTCATCACGGGAATCATCGGCATCCTCATGCGCCCCTGGCGGCTCCTCGCGGACCCTTCGGGGTACATCTTCACGTGGCTTCTCGGGTATTCGGGAGGGCTCGGCTCGATCGCCGGAGTGCTGATTGCGGACTACTGGCTCGTGCGGCGCACGCAACTGCGCCTGGAGGACCTCTACCTGACCCACGGTGTTTACCGCTACGCGGGCGGGTGGAACTGGAAGGCGGTCGTGGCGACTCTGACGGGATGCGCCCTCGCCTGGGGCGGCCTGATCTGGCCGGCGTTAAAGCCCCTCTACGCCTATGGCTGGTTCGTCGGGTTCTTCGCGTCGGGACTTCTCTACTGGGCGTTCTCAGCGCGGCAGGCGCCGACGGTGGCGGGAGCGCCGGCGAGGGCGTAACCTGAAATCTACTTCTTCTGAGCCGCTTCTCCCTTTTCAAGTTCCGCGAGGCGTTCGTACAGCCAGTTCTTGATCGGGCGGGCGGCGGCGCCCGGCAGCCGGATCTCATAAGGTTTGCCTGACTCCTGTGAATGGGAGGCGACACCCTCGACGAAGTCCCTGACCGTCTGCACGCGCTTGCCCGCCATCAGGAGCTTGAATTTGAGGTGCGACACGGCCTTCGCCGCCGGGTACTCCGCGCCGTTGCGGATGAAGACGCCCTTCGAGTTGCGAACTTCCTCGATCAGCCAGTCGATCCGCCTCTGTTCGGCCGCAGGGCGGGTCGCGCCAGAAGCACCGGAGCAGGCGAGAAAGAACAGGAACGCCGCGAGAGCGCTCTTTTGCCGGCCCGTCAGTAGTACGGCTCCCAGATCCAGAAGACGAGCTCCGCCAGACGTTGCACGATGCCGCGCTTGTCCCACATCCGAAAGGTGATCTCCGAGCAGCTTTTCCTGTCCTCTTCGAACATGGCGTGCATTTTCGCCGCGAAACCGCGGTCGTAGAAGGCGAGGCTCTCTTCGGCGTTGCGGCTCATCGAGCGCGAATCGAAGTTGATCGAGCCGATCGTCGAATAGAGCCCGTCAACCACCATCGTCTTGTTGTGCATCATCGTTTCCCGGTATTCGTAGATGTGCACCCCGCCCTTCAGGAGATCGCCGTAATGAATCCAGGAGGCAAAGCGCACCATCGGCAGGTCGATGTGCCGGCCCGGCACCATGATCTCCACGTTCACCCCTCGCGCGACGGCTGCGACGAGCGCTTCCCGAACCTGTTTGTCGGGCAGAAAGTAGGCGTTCTGGATGTAAATGCTCTTCGCGGCCGACTGGATGGCGACGTAGTACAGCATCTTGGCGAGCGATGACGAATCGCCGCGGGACGCCTTGATGGCCTGCGCCTGTATCGCCGCCGCGTTTTCGATCTTCGGGTAGAACCGGTCGCCCGCGAGAATTTCGCCCGTCGTGTAGGTCCAGTCTTCGCTGAAGATCGCCTGCATCTGCGCGACGACCGGGCCGACGACCCGCACTTGCGTGTCACGCCACTCCTTCGTATTCCGCGCGTTGCCGAGCCAGCGCTCGTCGATCCCGAGTCCGCCGGTGTACGCGATCTGTCCGTCGACGACGAGGATCTTCCGGTGCGTCCGGCGGCTCATCTTGTAGATGCTGAAAAGCCGCAACGGGCGGTAGGTCCGCACGTGGACTCCGGCCTTCTCGAGCTCTTTTCCGAGGTCCTTGAGCTTGCTCCCCCACCCGTCGACCAGGAACCGGACCTCGACGCCGCGCCTGGCGGCATCGATCATCGCGTCGGCAAACAGGCGCCCGGCGCGATCGGGTTTGAAAATGTAAGTTTCGAGATTCACCGTTTTCCGGGCCGCCCGGATGTCCCGGATCATCGCCGGGAAGATCTGGTCTCCGTTTTTCAGGAGCTCCGCGTCGTTGCCCCCCACCATGGCCGTACCGAGGGTGTCCATCGAGCGCCGAAAGGAGGGGTCCTCGACCGTGAACGGGTGTTCGAATTTGTACACGTCCCGCTTTTCGGAGCCGACGATGTTGCTCACGAAAGTGCAACCCGAAGACGCCAGTCCGCCGAGCAGAAGCAACAGGCCCGGCAGCGCGCGAAAGCCCGGGATTGAGCGGACCATGTTCAAAAACTCCGCCTCGAGGGCATACCCGTGGCGGCCTGGCCGGCGTCGCGTGAGTCGTCAGGGAGGAACAATCCTGACAGCGTAAGGCAAAGGGCCGGTCTTTGCATAAGATTCCGGCGTGAACGACCAACCTCGCGTCGCGCTCGTGACCGGCGGCACCCGCGGCATCGGCAGGGCCATCGCGCGCCGGCTGCACGGCGACGGCTTCGAGGTCGTGATCTCCGGGCACACCGTCGACTCGACGCGGCGGGCCCTCGAAGAGCTCGAGCGCGAGGGACTCCGAATCTCCGGCCGCGCGGCGGATGCGCGCCGCGAGGAGGATCAGAAGGCGCTGGTGGAGTTCGCCGCCGCTCGCCGCGGCCGGCTCGACGTTCTCGTCAATAACGCCGGCATCGGCGAATTCGCTCCGGTGGACAGGCTCGATCCGGAGCGGTTCCGGGACGTTCTCGAAACGAACCTCTTCGGTCCGTTTTACGCGATGCGCGCGGCCGCCCCGGTGATGAAGAAGAACGGCGGAGGGTTCATCGTCAACATCGCCTCGCTCGCTTCGGTGAACGCGTTTGCGGGAGGCGCCGCATACAACGCCTCCAAATTCGGACTGCTCGGCCTCTCCGAGGCGGCCATGCTCGATCTCCGCCACGACGGAATTCGCGTCGCCGCCGTCCTGCCCGGGTCCGTCGCGACCGGATTCGGCGGGAAGGAGGAGGACATCGCGAGCTCCTGGATGCTCTCGGCCGACGACGTGGCGCGCGCCGTGTGCGACCTCGTGCGTTTCCCGGACCGCGCGATCCCGTCTCGGATCGACCTGCGGCCGTCGAGGCCGCCGAAGAAGGGCTGAGAGAGAGTTGAGAGTTGAGAGTTGAGAGTTGGTTAAGCGTTGAGCGTTGAGGAACTCTCGACGACTCCAACCTCAACTACTACTCTTGACCCTCAACCCTTAACTCTCAACTCTTTCGTCCCGCCGTTCCCGGCGGCATCGCTTCGCCGGGTGGCGGCCCGATCTTGTTGTAACCGTCGAGCGCCGCGACCTTGTAACACTCCGCAAAGGTCGGGTAGTTGAAG
>JBBQDF010000308.1:0-4228 GCA_038319475.1 Thermoanaerobaculia bacterium | reverse complement strand
CGAGTCCGCGGTGCGGGGGCTCGCCGGGATCGCCTCCTACCCGGAGCGCCGCGCGTACATGAAGAGCTTCGAGCCCTACAGCGTCGTCTACGAGCTGCGTTACTGGCTGGACGACTACGCGAACTACATCGACGTCGACTCCGCCGTGCGCGAGCGGGTCTGGTACGCATTGCACCGCGCGGGGCTCCACATCCCGATGCCGTTCATCCGGCAGTATCAGTATTCGGGGGGTCTCATCCCGGCGGAGTCGCGCGGGGCCCTGATCGGCCCGTCGATCGCGCAGCTCGACCTCTTCGCGCCGCTTTCGGACTCCGAGAGGGCGCAGATCGCGGAGGGAGCGATGGAACGGCGCTATGCGCCCGGAGAGATCGTGGTGCGAGAGGGAGACCAGACGTCCTCGATGTTCATCGTGGCCTCGGGCCGCCTCGGCGTATCGATCCACGGCGCCGCCGGCGACACCCGCAACCTCGCGGTTCTCGAGCCCGGCAGCGCGTTCGGGGAGATCAGCCTCTTGACCGGCGAGCCGCGGACCGCGACGGTCCGGGCCATCTCCGAAACGGTGCTCGTCGAGATCGAAAAAGGCACGTTCGAGCCGATCCTCCGCCAGAATCCGGGCCTGTGCGGCGTCTTCGACGCGGTCATCGCCGAGAGACGGCGGGGCGCGGCCAGTCTCTTCGACGCGACGCGCGAGCAGGCCGAGCGGGCGCCCGGTCGCGCGCCGCTCGCCGAGCGGATCGGCCGTTTCTTCGGGTTGAAGACGTGAGCCTCCTGCTGGGTCTCGACCTGACGCCCGTCCCGCGCATCGCGGCCGTGCTCGAGCGATTCGGCGAGCGCTTTCTCGGCCGGGTTTTCGCGCCCGGCGAGATCCATCGCGGGCGGCGCCATCCCCGCGCCTTCGCCGAGCACGTCGCGGGCCGCTTCGCCGCCAAGGAAGCGGCGATGAAGGCGCTCGGCACCGGCTGGCGCGGGCTCGCGTTCAAGGAAATCGCGGTCAGGCGCGACCCCGGCGGCAAGCCGCGGCTCGAGCTGTCGGGCCGGGCGCTCGCGCGTGCGGAGGCGCTCGGCGTCTGCGAGATGGAAATTTCGATCACCCACACGGGCGACATCGCCGCGGCCGTCGTCGCGCTGACGACCCGTGACCCGCAGCCGTTGCAGTAAGCTGCCGCGCTCCGACAGAGCGAGAAAAATGACCGAAACGTCCGGCTCCGACTACAAGTCCACCCTGAACCTGCCTCGCACGGACTTCCCGATGAAGGCCGACCTCGCGCGCCGGGAGCCCGAACGCCTCGCCGCGTGGAAAGCGATGGACCTCGAGCGGCGCATCCGCGAATCGTCTCGCGGCCGCGAAAAATTCATCCTTCACGACGGGCCTCCCTACGCGAACGGCGACATCCACATCGGGCACGCCCTGAACAAGATCCTGAAGGACTTTATTGTCCGAAGCCGCACGATGATGGGATACGACGCGCCCTACGTCCCGGGGTGGGACTGCCACGGGCTCCCGATCGAAAAACAGGTCGACAAGAAGCTCGGCTCGAAAAAGCGCGAGATGGACGCACTCGCGATCCGCCGGGCCTGTCGCGAGTACGCCGCGCGCTACATCAACGTGCAGCGTGAACAGTTTCAGAGGCTTTTAGTCGGCGGCGCGTGGGACCGGCCATACACGACGATGACCCCCTCCTACGAAGCAGAGATCGCGCGGGCCTTCGGAGAGTTTTATTCGAAAAACCTGGTGACACAGGCGTTGAAGTCGGTGAGATGGTGCTTCACGGACCAGACGGCGCTCGCGGAGGCGGAGCTCGAGTACGAATCCCGGGAGGACACCGCTATTTTCGTCGCCTTTCCGTTCGCCGACCCGGCCGCCGTCGCGGGCGCCTTCGGGGTCGAAGATGCGGGCCAGATTTCCGCAGTCATCTGGACGACGACCCCCTGGACGATTCCCGCCAACGTCGCGATCGCCGTGCATCCGGATGTGCCCTACTCGCTCGTCGAGGCGGGCGTGCGCCGATATGTCGTCGCCGAACCGCTGGTCGCGGCGGTGGCGAAGTCGGCGGGGTGGACCGACGTCGCGACGCGCGGGCGCGTTTCGGGATCCCGACTCGCGGGCGTTAAATACCGCCATCCGCTCGCCCCGGAAATGCGCGGAGAGCTGACGCCGGAGGAGGAGGCGGGCGCCTTTCGCCTGGTGCTCGCCGACTACGTGACCACCGACACGGGAACGGGACTCGTTCACACGGCGCCGGGGCACGGCGAGGACGACTTTCTGACGGGAAAACGGGAGGGACTTCCGATCCTCTCTCCCGTCGATGAGGCGGGACGCTACACGACCATCGCGAAATACCGCGGCAAGAAAGTTCTCGACGCCAATGCGGAGATCGTCGAGGACCTGACCGCCGCCGGCGCGCTCGTTCACGCGGATTCGAGCTTTCGCCACGATTACCCGCACTGCTGGCGATGCAAGAAGCCCGTCATCTTCCGCGCGACCGTGCAGTGGTTCGTCCGGCTCGATTCCGGCGACGTGGACGTCCGGCAGGCGGCGCTCGCCGCCGTCGCGAACGTGCGCTGGTATCCGGCCTGGGGCGAGCGCCGCATCGCCGGCATGGTCGAGAACCGGCACGAGTGGGTCATCTCGCGGCAGCGCCGCTGGGGCTCCCCGATCACCCTGCTCTTCGCGATGAAGGATGGCGAGCGGCGCGAGATCTATCCGTGGAAGGACTCGCCGGAGGAGCAGCGGCGCTTCTTCGACCGCGTCGCCGGCATCTTTCAGGCGGAAGGCGGCGACGCCTGGTACGCGAGGCCCGCGGCGGACTTTCTCCCGGAGGAGGCCGACCGGCGCGGCTACACCGAGTTTGAAAAGGAATCGGACATCTTAGACGTGTGGTTCGACTCCGGGGTGTCGCACCTCGCGGTGCTTCGCTCGGGCGAATGGCCGGAGCTCGCCTCGCCGCGGCAGGGCGCGCCCGCGGACCTGTATCTCGAGGGTCAGGACCAGTACCGGGGATGGTTTCAGTCGTCGCTGCTGACCTCCGTCGCGCTCTTCGGCGCCGCCCCTTACCGCGGCGTCGTCACCCACGGGTTCACCCTCGACGTCGACGCGCGCAAGATGTCGAAGTCCGCCGGCAACACGGTGGTGCCCGCGCAGGTCATCTCGAAGTACGGCGCCGACATCCTCCGGCTCTGGGTCGTGTCGGTGGACTATCGCGAGGACCAGCCGATCTCGGAGGAGATCCTGTCCCGGTGCGCCGAGGCGTACCGGAAGATCCGGAACACCGAACGGTTCCTGATCTCGAACCTCTACGACTTCGATCCCGCGGCGGACGCGGTCCCCGCCTCGAAGCTGCTTCCCCTCGATTCGGAGATCCTGTCGCGCACGGCGCGCCTTTCGCGGCGTTTGACCGACGCCTACGAGACGTACGAGTTCCACGTGATCTACCACGCCCTCCTGAATTTCTGCGCGTCGGACCTCTCCGCGTTCTACCTCGACGTGATCAAGGACCGGCTCTACGCGTCCCCTCCGGCATCGCTCGAAAGACGCTCGGCGCAGACCGCCCTCCACCGCGTGGCCCGGACGCTCGCGACCCTCTCGGCGCCCGTCCTTCCCTTCACGGCTGAGGAGGTGTGGCAGGCGCTTCCAGGAACGAAGGAAGAATCCGTCCACCTCGCGCGTTTCGAGACCCTGGAAGAACCCGCGGCAGATCCCGCCGCCGGGGCGGCGTGGGGCCGATTGATGGCATTGCGGGAGGAAGTCTCGACCGTGCTCGAAGAGGCTCGCCGGGAAAAGACGATCGGGTCCTCGCTCGAAGGCGCCATCGCCCTCGGGGGCGACGCCGCCGCGTTGCAGGCCGACCAGGTTTTGACCGGCTTCGCGGGCGCCGCGCTGGCGGACCTCTTCATCGTGTCGTCCGCGCGGGTGGACGCAGGGGAAAACGCTGCCGACCCCGGCTGGCGCGTGTCCGCCGCCTATCCGGGATTGTCGCTGCGGTTCGAAAAAGCCGCCGGCCGCCGCTGCGACCGCTGCTGGAAGCTCACTCCCGAGGCAGACGAGACCGGGCTGTGCGACCGGTGCCGGGAGGTTCTGTCCGGACTGGCCTCCGAGATGACGGCCCGCACGCCCGCATGAGCGGCTTTCCCCGCCTTCGCGAGAGCGCCCTGTACCGGACGGCGTACTTCCTGGTGTCCCTCGGGGTCCTCGTCCTCGGCCAGTGGAGCAAGGGGCTCATCACGCGTT
>JBBQDF010000307.1:0-4243 GCA_038319475.1 Thermoanaerobaculia bacterium | reverse complement strand
CGAGGTAACTCTTCCCGGCCTCGTCCCAGACGGTCGACCCCTCGCCGCGGACCAGCGTGATCGGCCATCGCGTATAGGTCGGCAGCTCGCTGCCGGAACCGTTCGTCTTCGCCTTCACGTCCGCGGCCGCGCCGCTCATGGAAAGACGCCCGACATCTTGAGGCCCGTCGGCTCCGGGAGCCCGAAGAGGATGTTCATCGCCTGGATCGCCTGTCCGGCGGCCCCCTTGACCAGGTTGTCGATCGCGACGAAGACCCGTGCCACGTCGCCCGACGAAGAGACGCCGATGTCGGCGAAGTTCGTGCCCTTCACGGCGGCGACATCCGGAGATCCGTCCACGAGGCGCACGAAGAACTCCCGCGCGTACGCCTCGCGGTACACGGCGCGGAGAGCGTCGCGGTCCATCGGCTCCTTCAGCGGAACCGTGGCGGTGACGAAGATCCCGCGAACGAGCGGCGCCGAATGCGTCTGGAACACGATGCGCCCCTCCGCGGCGGGACCGACGGCGGAGAGAGATTCTTCGATCTCGGGCAGGTGGCGATGGCCATCGAGGCCGTACGCGAAGAACGCGGACGCGCGCCGCGGATGGTGCGTGGTGGGGGTCGGCGTGACGCCCGCGCCCGAAGACCCCGTGATCGCGAATACCGAGACGGGACCGGTGTCGGCCACGAAACCCGCCCGCCAGAGAGGGGCGAGGGCCAGGATCGACGCGGTCGCAAAGCAGCCCGGAGAGGCGATCGCGCGGGAGGACGCGATCTGCTCGCGGAAGAGCTCCGGCAGGCCGTAGACGAACTCCGGCTGCCGCGCGAACCCCGGCGGAACCGGACCGTAGAATTTCTCGAAGGACGCCGCGCTCTTCAGGCGGAAGTCGGCCGACAGGTCGATCACCGGGATCCCGCGGTCGAGAAGCGGCGGGGCCGCGTCCACGGCGTATCCATGCGGGCCTGCGAGAAAGACGACCTCCGGCTCATCCTCTCCCTCCGGCAGCGCGCCCGTGAACACGAGGTCCGTCAGGCGCGAGAGGTGCGTGTGCACCGCCGCGACCGGCTGACCCGCCTGCGAGCGCGAGATGACCGCCACCGGTTCGGCTTTCGGGTGATCGAGCAGAAGGCGCAACAGCTCGCCGCCGGCGTAGCCGCTCGCGCCGAAAATCGCCGCGCGGATCGTCACTTGTGTATCTCCTCGTAAACGACGCCGAAAAGTGTGCGGCCGTCCGTCTTGGCGTTGGCCGCCGGCAGCTTCATCTCGGCCTGGATGTACTCGGTCCCGGTCTGATTGTCCGTCACGGGGCCCGACATGATCGTGATCGGAATGTGCCACTGCTCCATCAGCTTCTGGGCGCCCCACGCCGCGACGAGATCGTTCGCGCACATCACGACGGCCTTCGTGGCTTTGACGAGCTCGGGGTCGTCGAAAAACGTTCCCACGCGATAGTCGCCGAGAATGCCGTCTCCCATCTCGACGACAATCACGTCCGGGTTTTTCTGCGCGAGCGCCGCGAGGATCGCGCGCGCGTAGGGCGCGAGGTCCTTGACGTGAGCGGTGGACGGAAGGCCGCAGTCCAGAAACGACATGGTGGCAAACGCGCCGTGGTCCTCCATGTCGAGCGTGTCCTTGAGGCACGCGACGCCGGAGAGCTTCGCCGCCGCGACGCGCTGTCCCGCGCTCGCAAAACGCTTCACGATCTCGGAAGCCGCGGCCGTCTTCCCGGCGCTCATGCACGTGCCGGCGATGACGACGAGCGGCGGACAGGGACCGAGCGTGTCGCGGGGCTCGAGCGCGTTATGCGCGATGTTCGCCGGCCTGCCGTCGATCATCACCGCTCCCAGCACCTCCACATCGAGAGGAAGGCCGACCTCCGGGTTCCTGCCGACGCAGAGACCGAGCACGCCGCCGAGATTCAAGACGTGAATCGTGTCGCCGACGTGGATCGTCTCCGGCACGACCCCGACGAAGCCCTTGAGCGCCCGGCGGTATCCGAGCGTGCCGGCCATCACGTCGCCCTTGTTGATCTTCGCCATCCGCCCGGAGACGAGCTCCAGCCGGTCGTAGACGCTCTTCTCCATCAGCGCGCGGACCGCCAGCACGTTGCCCTCTTTCGCCTCGATGTGCGGCGAGATATCGACCTCGCGCGGGAGCCCGAGCCGCGCCGTCGAAGAGGCGATTTTGTCCAGAACGATCAAGGTGTCTCCTTTCCCGCGAGAGCCCAGAGGCGGCCCGGCAGGGCGAGCGTCTTGCCGACGCCCTGGGCTTCCGAAGGCGAAAGGTACGCGTTTGATTCGCCGTACCGGACGAGCTCCGGCCGCATCAGCGAGAACGCGCTGCGCACCCCGGCGACTTCGAACTTGCCCGGCGTGAACCGCAGCCGCGCCTCTCCCGTCACGCGGTCCTGGCTCGCCATCAGAAAAGCGGCCGCGTCGGCGGCGGCAGGCTCGAACGCAAGACCCTCGTGCAGGAGGCGCCCGTAGGTTTCCGCGACGAGCGCCTTCAGCTGCCGCTGCTCTTTCGTGAGCACGAGCTTTTCGAGTTCGCCGTGCGCGGCGATGAGAGCGAGCGCCGCGGGCGCCTCGAACGCGATCCGCCCTTTCGCCCCGAGAATCGTGTCGCCCAGATGGATCCCGCGCCCCGCCGCATAGCGGCGCCCGAGCGCGTTTAACTTCTCGACGAGAGCGAGCGGATCAAGAAGCGTGCCGTCGAGAGACACGGGCCGGCCCCGCTCGAAGGACACGACCGCCTCGCGGGCTCGCCGCGGCGCGTGGCCCGGCCGGTTCCCGGGAAAGAGCTCCTCGGGCGGCATCGCCCACGCATCGTGCGTCTCGCCGCCGCCGATCGTCGTCCCCCACAGGCCCTCGTTGACGGAGTAGCGCGTGGTCTTCGCCGGGATCGTGACGCCGGCGGACGCGAGAACGGCGGTCTCGTCCTCGCGCGAGAGTCCGCTGTCGCGAATCGGCGCGCGGACCTCGACCTCGGGTGCCAGTACGCGCAGTGCGGCGTCGAACCGGAACTGGTCGTTGCCCGCGGCCGTCGAGCCGTGGACGATCACCCCCGCGCGCACCCGCCGCGCATACGCCGCGACGGCCTCCGCCTGGACGGCGCGTTCCGCCGCCACCGACAGCGGGTAAACGCCCCCCCGCAGCACGTTTCCAAAAAGAAGCGGCAGCGCGTAACGCTCGAAGACGTCGCGCCGGCCGTCGACGAAGACGTGCTTCTCGACTCTCGCCGCCTTCGCTCGGGACGCGATTGTCCGCCGCTCCGCTTTCGAAAAGCCGCCGGTGTCGACCGTGACGGCGTGCACGCGGGCGCCTTCCTGGCGCAGAACGACCGCGCAGTAGGTGGTGTCGAGACCACCGGAAAAGGCAAGGCACACGACCGGCATACGGCGTTTCATCGGCGACGGGCTTTGGGGGAAGTCTACGGGACTAAAGCGCCGTTGCCATGGAGGAAATCCTCCTGGCGCGCGGACGCGGCGAAGCCAGCCTCGCGAAACGGGGGAAGGAAACGGAAGCGGCGAGGTTCGCGTTCATCGGGCCGTTACGTTGGGGCAACCGGGCGGGGTTGTCAAGAATTTTCTGGCGCGGGGAAGAGCGGCGCCTGCGAGCCCTACTGCTCGACGCACGGCTTGACGGTGATCGAGTTCTCCCAGTTGTCTCCGCGGCGCTGTTCCTGCACGCGGAACGCCTTCCGGAACGTCGATCCGGCGGCGAGCGACTTGGTGGTGCGGTAGATCTCGATCGAGCTGCCGATGTCGACGGCCTGCGGGACGGAAAGCCCCGGGATCGGCTCGAAGCCTCCCCGTGTCGCCGGCGACGATTCCTCCGCGCGCGAGAGCCGGAACGTCTCGTCTCCGCCGTTGATGAACCGCGCGGTGACCGTGAAGTCCTGCCCCTCGACCGCCTCCTCGGGGTTCATGCGCACCTGGATCGAGATGCGCCCGCTGTCCGGCCGCGCCGGCTTCAACGCGGTGCCGGCAAAACCGGCGGGCACTTCCTGCGTCGCGCCCTGGGCGAACGCCGTGCGCCCGATTTCCGCGCAGAAATGGATCTTTGGCCGGTTCGGGTTCGTCTCCCCCGCCGCCGCGCTTCCCGCCTGGCGCGAGACCCGGGGCGGCTCAGCCATCGGAGGGCGCCTTTCGCGCAGCGCTTCCGCGCGCCTCTCGGCGGGCCTCGCGGTCGGCACGGCGCTCGCCGGGCGCTCTTCGGTTGTCGAAGGCCCCGCCGCGACGGTAGGGACGATCACGGAGGCG
>JBBQDF010000306.1:0-4243 GCA_038319475.1 Thermoanaerobaculia bacterium | reverse complement strand
GGGCCAAGCCGGGTTCCAGTGACGAGAGACATGGTTGTGGGGGAACGACCGGATTATAGCCAGACCGAAGCACGCCGCCCGCCTGCGGCGGCCGTCCTGCCCGCTCCAAAGTCGGCCCGCGAATGCAAGGAGCACAAAGCGCGGATGAGGGCGGTCATTCCGGCAGCGTTCGGAACACGGAGGTCAAGAATGCCGAGCCACGAGGCCATCTCGGCCCGCTGCTCCCTCGCTCCTCCGCTGGGACACCACCGCACCCAGCAACAGCGAGGACACGACTCCTGACGCGAGCATCGTCAGCCACAGCGTACGCCCGCCGAAGCGCTCCAGGAGCTGGAGCCCGCCCCAGGGGCCCAGCGTGAAGGCGAGGCCCATCGTCATCTGCGAAAGCCCCATGTACTCGCCGCGACGCCGCGGAGGAGCGATCGCCGTCAGGTAGTCGGCCATCCCGGGAAACAGGAGCATTTCCCCGAAGGTCCAGACGACTACCGTGGCGGCGACGCTCCAGACGTTCCAGGCGAACGCGAGGGACCCGAAGCCGATCCCGCAGAGGAGGGCGCCGAGGGAAAGCGTGCGCCGGTGGGACCAGTGCGAGGTTGCGAGGTTCACCGGCACCTCGATCAGGACGATTAAGACCGTGTTCACGGAGAAGAGAAGGCCGTAAACCGCCGCCGACAGGCCGAGGTTCCGGACGAGGAAGACCGGCATGCTCGAGATGTGCTGAAAGAACACGAACATGATCGGGAAAAACGCCGTGAGAAAGAGGAGCAGCCGGCGGTCGCGGTGCGCGCCACCGCCATGCGCGAGGTCTGCCAGGGCGTCCCCGACCGGCCCCGCGGTGCCGGTGCGCCGGTGCGGAGGAAACGACGCGAGCACGAGGATCAAACCGGCGGCGAGCGAAGTGAGCCCGTCGACGAGAAACAACCAGCGAAAGGAGAACGTCGCGAGAAGTCCCCCGAGCGCCGGGCCGATGCTCATGCCGAGGTTGACCGCCAGCCGGTTCACCGCGAACGAGGCCTTGCGCATCTCGGGCGCGACGAGGTCGCCGAAGATCGTCAGGTTCGCCGGACGGAACGACTCCGCGCTCGTCGAGAGGAGCAACGTCATGACGCCGATCGAGAGAGCGCCGCGAGCGAACGGAAAGGCGAGGAGCACGCCGCTCGAGACGAGGAGCGACGCACGCATGATGACGACCGGCCCCCAGCGATCCGCCAGGCGTCCGGCGAGCGGGGAGGCGACGAGAGACCCGGCGCCATAGAGCAGGACGAACGAGCCCGCCGCGGACGCGGAGAAGCCCCGCTCGCGCGTCAGGTAGAGGACGAAGAACGGCAGCACCATCGTCCCGGCCTTGTTCACGAGGCTGGCGAAGCACAGGATCCAGATCTCGCGGGGAAGCCCTTTCAAGCCGCGCCACGGATTCCAGAGCGCCGAAAAGGGGTCCGATCTCCTTGAGTTTTTCCGCGGCACGCCGGGGATCTCTAGCGGCGAAAGAGCCACGCGCCCAGGAACGCCAGCGCTGCGAGGACAGCCATGAAGCCGAGCACGTACAGGAGAAGCGAGGCGAGAGATGTTCCCCGGGGAGAGGGATCGGAGTCGGTCAACTCAGTGAATTCCTCGCGACTGGAGCCACCTCTCCGCGTCGATCGCCGCCTTGCAGCCCTCGCCCGCGGCGGAAACGGCCTGGCGGTAGATCGGGTCCGCGACGTCTCCCGCGGCGAAGACCCCTTCGACTGACGTGAGCGTCGTCGGATGCTGCACCCGCAGATACCCGACGTCGTTCATCGCGAGCTTGCCTCGGAAGAGCGCCGTGTTCGGAGCGTGGCCGATCGCGACGAAGACCCCCTGCGTCGGCATCCGGGAAAGGGATCCGTCGCGCGTGTCCTGCAGCGTGACGCCGGTGACGGCGCCGCCCTCGGCGTGAATTTCCTGCACCGCGGCGTTCAACTTCCAGTGGATTCGCGGATTCACGCGGGCGCGGTCGAGCATGATCTTGGAGGCGCGAAAATCCTCCCGGCGGTGGACGATCGTCACCTTCGGAGCGAACTTCGTCAGGAACGTGGCCTCCTCCATCGCCGTATCGCCGCCGCCGACGACGAGGACCTCTTTCCCCTTGAAGAAAAATCCGTCGCAGGTCGCGCAGGCGGAGACGCCGTGTCCCATCAGGCGCGCCTCCGACTCGATGCCGAGGAGCTTCGCCGAGGCGCCGGAGGCGATGATGATCGCGTCCGCCGTCAGCATCCCGCCGGCGTCGAGCGTCAGCCGGAAAGGGCGCGCCTCGAAATCCACCTCGACCACCGTGTCGAGCACGACCTCGGTCCCGAACCGCACGGCCTGTTCCCGGAAGATCTCCATCATCTCGGGCCCCTGAACCCCGTTGCGGAACCCGGGGTAGTTCTCGACTTCGGTCGTGATCGTGAGCTGACCGCCCGGCTGCGGGCCCTCGAAGACGACGGGCTCCAGGTCCGCGCGCGAGGCATAGAGGGCGGCGGTCCAGCCCGCGGGCCCGGACCCGATGATCGCGACGCGGTAGTGCAGCTTCCTGGATGCCATAGGGGCGTGTTCCTCGCTGTTCTCGCATTTCTCGCTGTCCGCCTCGAGCCGGACCGGTCTCGCTCGGCGGCGCACAGATTATCCGGGTTCCAAGTACGGCTTCGCGCCCGTTCGGGGTTCAGGAGACGAGATCCGGCGGTCGCTCCTCGGAGTTGTCACACGCGGCGGCTATGATCTTCCTCATGCGCCCGCCGATGGCCCGGAGGCTCCGCGGCTTCGGGACGACCATTTTTTCGGAGATGACCCGCCTCGCCAGCGAGCACGGGGCCGTCAACCTCGCACAGGGTTTCCCCGACTTCGACGGTCCGGAATTCGTCAAGGAGGCCGCCATCGCCGCCATTCGGGACGGCCGCGGTCAGTATGCCCGCGGGTCCGGGCTTCCCGACCTCCACTCCGCGCTCGCGGCGCGGTATCGCCACGACTACGGGCTCGATTACGCGGAAGGCGAAGAGCTGACCGTGACGTCAGGGGCCACCGAGGCGATCTTCGACGCGATCTGCGGGACGTGCGGCCCCGGGGACGAGGTCGTGCTCTTCGAGCCGTACTACGACTCGTACAAGGCGTGCGTCCGCATGGCCGGAGCGCGGCCCCGCATCGTCACGCTGCACGCCCCGGACTGGCGCTTCGACCCCGAAGCGCTAGCCGCCGCGTTCGGAGCGAAGACCCGCGCGATCGTCATGAACTCGCCGCATAACCCGACAGGAAAGGTGTTCACGCGGGAGGAACTCGAAACGATCGCCGCTCTGTGCCGCGAGCGGGACGTCCTCTGCATCACGGACGAGGTCTACGAGCACCTGGTGTACGACGGGACGCACGTTCCCATGGCGACCCTGCCGGGGATGCGGGAGCGAACGATCACGATCTCGAGCTTCGGAAAGACGTTCTCCCTGACGGGTTGGAAAATCGGCTGGGCGGCCGCGCCGGCTCCTCTCACGGAGGCCATCCGCGCCGCGCATCAGTTCGTGACGTTCGCGACCGCCACGCCCCTGCAGCACGCGGCCGCCGTCGCCCTTTCCCTGGGGACGGAATACATCGGCCTCCTTCGGGAGACGTACCGGGGCAAGCGCGACTACCTGGTGCGCGAGCTGCAGCGGATCGGATTCGAGGTCACGGCTCCCGCCGGAACCTACTTTGTCTGCGCGAACTTCTCGCGACTCGGGTTCAAGGATGACGTGGAGTTCTGCCGCATGCTGATCGAGACCTGCGGCGTCGCCGCGATCCCGCCGAGTGCGTTCTACGATCCGAAGCACAAGCGGCTCGGCAGTAGCTACGTCCGCTTCGCTTTCTGCAAGAAGGACCACACCCTGGAAACCGCGGTCGCGAGGCTGGGACGTCTGTGCGCGTAGCGGTCCTGCAGATGGATCTCGCGTGGGAGGACGTGCCCGAGAACCATCGGCGCGCGCTGAGGCTCGTGACGCGGGCGGCGGCGGAGGGAGCGAGGCTCGCCGTTCTTCCCGAGATGTTCTCGACGGGCTTCTCGATGGCTCCGGAGCGGGTCGCTCAGGCGGAGGGCGGACCCTCCGAGTTGTTCCTTCGCGAGACGGCTGCGAGCCTCGGGCTCTGGCTGCTCGCCCGCCGCTGGAAGGCCTGCGGGCAGGCGCACGACCACACCCACGACCACGGGCACGACCACGGCGACGGCGCGGAACCCGCTGCCCCGCAGTCGCTCTCAGGCATCGTCGCTCTCGGGGCGGCT